>JAUWXJ010000078.1 GCA_030616425.1 Desulfobacterales bacterium
TGGCTACAGAGGCCTTCCAGAGACCCGCCCAGCCAAGAAGCCTTTGATCAAAATGGCGAGAGTCTATGAGCCCCGTTAGATGTGTGCTCTCTTAATTGCATTAGCTTGTGGGAGTCCCAGGACTCTTTTAAATAGCCTCATTTTCATTGTGTACTATCTAACGGGGTGAACCCTTTAAGCCTGCACTGAACTTGATTCAGTGATGGTTGGCCCGGCTATGAAGATCCATCTCACCCAATCCTCCCTTACCTCCTACCATTACCTCGGCTTCCAAAATTACTCTCTTTACCGGAAAAGATCAATCCCGGATCAAAAATAGAAAAAAAGGTTGACATCTTCCTGATTTTTGTATTAAACGTTCTGCAGGTTCAAAAAGCAATTTCTTATCATCTGATGAAGCTACCTAACGATTTTCCGGGGCATTTCATGGGAATGTTTGCGCACATTAAAGCATTAGTGCGTTGGTATGCCTTTTGCTGTACCATGTTCTTATGGGAGACATTGGTCTGTTCGACGGGCGGAATAAGCACAAATGATTGGAGCTGGCCAAGGACAGCTTGAGGGAGAGACCGTTAATCGAGGAAAGGGGCACAATGCTTGAACGGTTTGAACAGGTCTTCGTGCGGGCGAATCAGATGCTTATCGGCGTCATGATGGGAGTGATGTTTGTTTTGGTCTTCACAAATGTCGTCACCCGCTATTGCTTTGGGTTCTCCTTTGCGACGACCGAAGAGATCTCTACCTTCCTGATGATCTGGATCACCTATCTTGGTGCCGGGCTGGCGCTGCGAGAAGGCCGGCACGCGGCCATCGACCTGTTCCAGGACCTGCTTCCGGAAAACGCCCGCCGTGCCGTCCGGGCCTTGCTCGGCGGGGTGATCCTGTTGTTCCTGGCGGCCCTCACCTATTACGGGGTTAAGATAGCCCACTTCGGATGGGCCCAGGAAACGTGGGCCATGCAGATCCCCAGAGGGATTCCGTACCTGGGCGTCCCAATCGGGGCGGTGGTGTTTGGGATGCATTTGGTCATGATGTTCCGTGAGTGGGTCGAAAGGGACTGGGAGGGGGGCCCAATCAAGGACGAGACTGACATAATCGAGGGTGTGAGCCCATGACTGTCATACTCTTCATGGTTTTTGCTATCGGTCTGATTGTGGGCTTGCCGGTCTCCATAACCATGGGCCTTTCGGGTATGATGGCCGTGCTGCTGGACGGCCGGTTCCCTGCCTTGATTGTGCCACAGTATTTGTTCAACGGCATCAGCTCATTCCCCCTTATGGCGATTCCCTTTTTCGTGCTCGCCGCTGAGATCATGACTGCGAGCGGGCTGACCGCGTCTCTTCTGCGCTTCGCCAACGACCTCGTTGGCCACATCCGAGGGGGGCTAGGTCACGTTAACGTCCTGGTCAGCATGCTGTTCGCAGGGATCAGCGGCTCCGCCCTGGCGGACGCGGCCGGGCCGAGCGCCATTGTCATGCGCATGATGCGCAAGGCCGGTTATGCTCCGGCCTACGCCGGGGCCTTGAGCGCCGCCACGGCAACGATCGGGCCGATCATTCCGCCGAGCATCCTCATGGTCGTTTACGCGATCTCGGACAGCCGGGTCACCGTCGCCGGCCTTTTCCTGGCCGGGGTTGTTCCCGGGATTCTTCTCGGCCTTGCTCTGATGGTAATGAACCACTGGATCTCCATCAGACGCGGATATCTGTTTCGCAGTGCCCGGCCGACGCTCCGAGGCCTGGCCAGGAGCTTCTGGAGTGCACTGCCGGCCATTTGCCTCCCCTTTATCATCATCGGGGGAATCCTGGGCGGCATCTTTACGCCCACCGAGGCCGCGGCCGTGGCGGCCGCCTATGCCTTGTTCCTGGGATTGTTCGTCACGCGGAGGCTTAAGTGGGCCAACATCCCCGAGGTTTTCATCAGGAGCGGCGTGGTAACGGCTGCAGTCCTGCTGATTGTTTCGATGGCATCAATCTTTGCATGGCTCTTGACCATCCTGCAGATCCCGCAGAACATTGCGGCGGCGATCGCCGGCTTTACCACCAGCCCTTCTGTCGTCGTGATCCTGCTGGCCGTGTTCGTCCTTATCTGCGGATTGGTGATCGATACCCTGCCGGCGCTGATCATCCTCGTGCCGGTGCTCGGGCCGGTGGGCGACCAATTCGGCCTCGATCCCATGTACTTCGCGATAATGTTGGTGCTCAACCTTACCATAGGCATGGTGACGCCGCCTGTCGGGCCCGTGCTGTTCGTCGTCAGCACGGTCGGGCGCATCCGTTTGGATGTTCTGGCCAAGTCGATTATCCCGTTTCTTTTGGCTGAACTGGCGGTATTGGCGATGGTGATCGCCTTTCCGTCTATCAGTACCGTATTGCCGAAATTGTTCGGTATAACCCATTAACACATTAAAGGAGGTATGAGCTATGAACAGAACAAGATTGTTTTTGATCCTGGCGATTGTTGCCCTGGTTATGCCCGGAATTGCATGGGCGGGGCCTAAGGTAATCAAGTATGCCCATTTTCAGCCGGCCAAGCTGGATCAGCCCAAGCAAGCGGCGGCCCTCGCGTTCAAGAACTATGTGGAGGCCAACACCAAGGGCTCGGTCAAGGTGGAGATCTATCCCGCCAGCCAGCTCGGCAACGCCATCACCGTTCTCGAAGGCCTGAAGATGGGCAGCATCGAAATGGGTGTCGTCCATGACGGTCCGATCTCTCCGGTCTTCAAGCCCTTTATGGTCTATGCCATTCCGTATCTCTTCGCCGACCAGGCCATGGCGTGGAACGTGGTGGACGGCCCTTTCGGCAAGGAGCTCGCGGAAGCCATGCGCAAGAAGACCGGCATGCGCATGTTTGCCTTAGCCGACAACGGCATCCGCCATTTCACCAACAGCAAGCGCATTATCACCTCACCGGCGGATATGAAGGGACTCAAGATTCGCGTCATGCCGGGACCGATTTGGAGCAAGCTCGTCTCTTCCCTTGGCGCCAGCCCTTCCCCGGTACCATGGCCGGAATTGCCCGCTGCCCTGCAGCAGGGTGTGGTTGACGGCCAGGAAAATGGGGTGACCAACATCCTGGCAGCAAGCTTGTATCAAAACCAGAAATACATATCCCTTGACGGGCATGTTTACAGCTGGCACGCCTATTTGATGAACGACCGTTTTTACAATAGTCTGACCCAGTCGGAGCAAAAAGTCATTAAAAGGGGTGTAGAAATTGCAAAGATTATTCACCGCGGTATGACTTCAGCCCAGGACACGAATGCCCCGGCCATCCTCAGCGGTGTCGGCATGAAGGTCACACCCCTGTCACCTGAACAGGTAGCGGCTTTCCGCAAACAAGCCCAGCCTGCTGTTGTTGAATGGGTCAAAGAGCAGATCGGCAAGGAGTGGGTCGAAAAGATTTTCGCTGCTATCGAAGAGTATAAAAAGACTCACTGAGCCGGCTTTAGGGGATAGCGAGGCTTTGGCAAGTGCACCCGATGTCGACTGGTCGTGCTGGTTCTTGGCTATAAAGCAATATTGGCTTGGACGGCACGGTGGTCCAGCCCTACGACCGTCCGCCTGGCCCGAATACGTCTCAGACGGGCGATGGCTTGGCGGGCGCGGTGGCCCAGCCATACGTAGGGACGGCCACCGTGCCGTCCGAAAGCCATCCGAAAGCGTGCCAGGAAGGCGTAGCTTTGCTATTGGTGTGTAGCTAACAAATGTGTTGACAGACATCGCTGAATATGATTCATTGCGAAAAAAAGGGAGGATTTCACCAGGCACAAAGAAGATATATGAATTAAAAATGGCATTAAATGAATTATGTTATCATGTTAAAGTGACTAAAGTGCCTAAAGTGAGCTAAAGTGCCTAAAGTTATGAGTGCTTAAGGTGAACTCAATAAAGTTAACAAACTCAACAAACAACCAGGCATTTTGTTTGAACTTAGCCGCCTTCCGAGTTCCGGTTTCCGATTTCCGAAGTCCGGAATGCGGACACCGGAATTCCGGAGAATCGGAAAGCGGCGGGACTTTTTTTGACAGGATTACTTCCGAGTTCCGGTTTCCGAATTCCGGAATTCCGGAGAATCGGAAACAAGATTAACAAGATTTTCTTATTTTCTCTCCGGATTCCGGAACTCGGAAGTTATATCCTGAACATCCTGCCTATCCTGTCTAAAAAATGGGATTTCCTATACTATGAACTTAGTGACTTTGTGGCTGAACTACTACAAAAAAAGTAATTATCTATTTCCCGATGTCTTGCCTTCAACAGATCAAGCCTGTCCTTTGGACTTGGATTTTTTCTGTCCCGGGGGGTTGCGCAGAAATTGACTTGGGAAGTGATCATCTAGGCAGAAAGGGGGTGATATTAAGCTTTGAGGAAAGGGCACACTGGAAATGTTCGAGAGTAGAGCCATTTTAGTTAAAATAGACGTGAAATTGGGGACGTCCTTAAATTATTCAATAAACTACTTGATCAGTCGATAATTATTATCCGTGGCAATGACATCCCCTCTCTGAACTGCATAACTTACCGCGGAAGGACTCATACCAAGTACCCTTGCCAATTCTGTCAAGCTTATCCCTAACTCCCGCACCTTTTTATTCTTTATGAGAGTGGTTAGATCCTTAAGACCTTGAACACTTCAAGTCTCTTTCAATCCAAAATCGTGGAGGCCACCTTCATCTACTCAAATCTTCGATAATAATCTTAGCAGCCTGAAAGGTCATTTTTTTCAGGGCTTCATGTGTTGTGCCTGCGATGTGAGGAGAGACGACAATGTTTTCCAAACTCAGAAGTTCGGTATCGTCAGGAGGCTCAATTTCAAAAACATCCAACCCTGCTCCTCCTATTTCTCCTTTTTTCAAGGCCTTCACAAGGGCCTTTTGATCAACCACTTGACCTCTTGAGGTATTGACAAGAATAGCAGTCTTTTTCATCATGTTTAGCTGTGGTTTCCCAAAAAAGTGATGGGTTGTATCCATGAGGCGGACGTGGATTGTGATGAAATCCGCCTTTGGCAACAAATCCTCCAGAGAATCGACTTTCTCAACGCCATATTTGGCCATTTCTCTTTTGTCAAGAAAAGGATCAAAACCGAGAAGACGCATCTCAAACCCTGAGCCTCTTTTGGCAACTTTTTTCCCGACATTACCGAGTCCGATAATACCCAGCGTCTTGTCAGCGAGTTCGGTCCCCACGAATTGATCACGGTCCCATCCGGCTTGAGAGCGAACATATTTATCGGTCAGGACGATTTTTCTCCCCACCGACAGCATCAAAGCAAACACCATCTCCGCCACTGAAATGGTATTGCCTTCAGGCGTGTTTCTGACAGTGATTCCCTTGCTTTCTGCATATTTCAGATCTATTTTCTCCAAGCCGATTCCCGCTCGTGCAATGACCTTGAGTTTGACGGCCTGATCTATGACGTCTTTTGAAACGCGCGTATATGTCCAAATCATCAGGCCATCGTATTGGGGAATGATATTCTTTAACTCCCCTTCTGAAGTATGTTCTCTAGTATCCACCGTAAAATGAGTCTTTAAAAGGTCGATCCCCTCTTGATCCAGAGCTTCTGCCACCAAAACTCTTTTCATAACTTGACTCCTTTGTTGTCTGCAAGCGCCACCCGAAAGGCTTCTCCTAAACCCAAAGTGGACAAAACCGGCCAGTACCTTCAGGACAAATAGCAAAGCTACCTACAGCCCCTTTGCGCCAAAAGGACTACCGAAGCTTCGCCTGAAACCGACGAGGTGTTAACCACATAAATTAAGCGAAGCTTCGAATTGCAAAATAGAAAATGCAAAGTGCAAAAGTCAAAATTGGTTTTCCTTACGGGTTTGTTAACGCAACCTCCCACCTTTCATTTTGTATTTTTCAATTTACATTCTGCAATTTGCATTGGACGTCTGAAAAACTTGACTTGTTTGTTAAGAAGTTGCCTTATGAAGACGTCTAGTGCCGCCGATGATAAGGGCCGCAATGGAATCCAGCTCCATATCAATTCATATCGTCAGATGTCTCCCTTGGAAAATTTCTAATCCATTGGTTTTGGTATACTTCTTGACCCGGAGTAATATGAAAACCTTATTTATCCATAGGTTTGAATAATATATTAACAATTTTGGAATAACCTTCCCATTGATAAGAGTGGTTTTTTGGGGTAATTCAGACTCTTTTTGGATACACAGATAAACAGCAGATAAAACTCCGGCGTAGCCTTCGAATTCCTCAATATTCTGGGCCTGGCTGGGCGTGGGGGGAATACCTTTTTTGATAGTCTCAATTGTATCAATGCCTACCTTTATAAAATAAGGGAGTTCCTCTTTACCAGGATATCTAAGGGACAACTCTATCTCTTGAGAAATCTTTGCTGATTCTTTAATATCAGAATCAAGTCTCTTGGCCCATTTTTTCGTTCTTCTTAAGTATTCCAATCCGTGTGATTCCAGCAGAGTTAAGGGAGATAAAGAATCTGCGGTCTTTTCTTCTCTTTTATATAAAGATCTGCCCCTGTTATATGCCGAACATAGCCTTAGATTCGAGAATGTCTGACCGAGTGAAATAACATTTTTTAGGATGATTGCCTTCTCACCATACGAAGAATCAGGATATCTTTCAGTTATCTTTGATAAAAACCCATAGGCCTTATCAAAACTTAATCTATAGATTTCCTCTTGAGCCTCTTCAAATAGGAGTCTTGGTGAATCTGTCTCTGAGCCAACATCACCATTTCCATTCATAAAAAGAATACCTATCATAATTACTGTAATAGGTATCTTTTTAGACTGTATCATCTCAAAATCGAAAGAAATATTTTTTGACTACGGTTATCCTATCAATAGATTCGGGAGGAACATACTGACAGCAGGAACATAGGTCAAGAAGAACAAAACAAAAAGGGCGATAAGAATAAAGTATATATTGACCCTCATAACCTCAGTTATGGATACCTTTGCCACAGAGCAGGTGGTCAAAAGTACTGAGGCAACCGGAGGGGTCTGTTGCCCGATTCCCAGATTGAAAGTAACAATCAGCCCAAAGTGGACAGGATCAATTCCGACCATATTCACCAGGGGCATGACAATAGGTACAATCATAATTATAGCTGCAGCACTATGTAAAAACATCCCCGCAAAGAGAAAAAAGACATTCATCATCAAAAGAATGACGTACTTATTTTGCGTCATGGCAATGATGCTTGCTGCAATCCTCTGGGGAATCATCTCATTGGTTAAGACCCAGCTCAATAGAGCAGAACCTGCAACAATAAACATCACGATTGCGGTCTGTTCTCCAGCATCTAATAATACTTTAGGAAGGCTTTTTATCTTAAGCTCTCTGTATACAAACATGCCAACAAAGAGGGCACACGCTGCTGCTATACCTGCTGACTCTGTCGCTGTAAAAAAACCACTAAAGATCCCACCAATGATGACGATAGGGATAAGAAATGTCCATGAGGCCTCCTTAAAGGTGATCCATACATTCTTCAGATCGAAAATTTCCTCTACAGGCCATTTCTTTTTTATGGCAAAATAATAGGAAAGCAGCATCATTGATCCTCCAGCCATAATGCCCGGGATTACCCCTGCCATAAACAACCTTACAATAGAAGTCTCAGCCATAACGGCATAGATAATCATCGGAATACTGGGAGGGATTATGATAGCACAGGTTGCAGAGGCCGAGGTTACGGCTGCTGAGAAATCCAGTGGATATCCCTTTTTTCTCATGGCCGGGATCAGGATGCTACCTAAGGCTGCCGCATCAGCCACTGCTGACCCTGATATCTCGGCAAAGAACATGGAGGTAACTATATTTACCATGGCAAGCCCCCCTCGAATAAACCCTACAAGGGCACTTGCGAAATCGATCAATCTACGAGAGATACCAGCAGAGTTCATCAAGCTTCCGGTAAGGACAAAGAGGGGAATGGCCAAAAGAGGGAAATTGTCAGCGCCATTGAATAATCTTAAAGGTACCGTGAGTAGATCAATACCTTTTATCAACATAGCAAAACTGGCCGTTAAAGCCAGGGCAAATCCAATCGGGACGTCTAAAAGAACCAAACCGATAATAAGGATAAGAATTATCCATTCCATCTAGGAGCCCCCTTCTCCTCTCTTAATCCACAACTCCGCTGTTTGAATCAGACACAATATCAACATCAAGGAGGCAGTCACAGGTATGACGAGATTTATGTAGCCAATAGGAATCGGTAAGGTAATGGCTGTTTCTCCACTCAATTCTGTTGTCAATCTCCAGCCGTATCTTATGAGTACAAGATTTAAGAATATAAGGAGAATATAGACTCCAAGCATAACCATCTTTTGAATGAATTTTGGCATAAGCTCTACCAGGGTCTCAAATCCAATGTGTCTCTTTCTTTCTAAGGCTATCACAGAACCCCAAAATGTGACCCAAACCAGGATATAACCCGCAAATTCATCATACCAGCTTATGGAATGTCCGGCCTTTCTGAAGATTACGGCAACCACGACCAAAAGAAACATAGCCACCATCAAAATGATGACGGCATATTTTACTAGTCTCAGCACCACATCATACACCTTTTTCATCTATCAGAGTCTCCTGTTACCATCTAACTATGTAATGAGGGTCCCTCTTTATGTAGTGTGGGCCCCCTCTTTCAAAAAAGAAGAGGCCCAGCATTGGCATCTCGGTTATTACTTAGCTGCCTTCATTATGTGATCCAGAATCCACTTCCCATCTGCACCAAACTCTTTTGGATAAGCATCATAGAGACTCTTGGAAGCCGTCATAAAGGCCTTGCGGTCTATCTTATTTATCTTCATACTTTTTTCGGCCTCTTTCATAAGCTCCCTATCCATCCGCTGCCCTGTCCTTCTGGCATAATTCCCTGTATCAGCAGCAGCTATCTTCAAGGTATATTGAATCTCTGGGGGAAGACCCTCAAGGAATTTTTTACCGATCAAGGCATACCCCGGGGTATAGACATGGTTGGAGATAGATAAATATTTCTGGACTTCATAAAACTTGGCCGACATAATTTGGGCCATGGGATTCTCCTGCCCATCGATAACACCCTGTTGCAAGGCAGAAAACACCTCCTTAAAACTCATTGAGGTGGGGTTTGCTCCCAATGTCTTGAAGAGTCTAACCCTTGCAGGGCTCTTGGGGGTCCTTAGTTTGATCCCTTTTAGATCTTGAGGTGTATTGATGGGACGAGCATTATTTGTTATCTTCCTGAACCCATTCTCCCAGAAACCGAGGATGATGTATCCCTTTCCCTTCAGAACGTCATTGAGCTTCCATCCTACGGGTCCTAACAGTGCCCTTTCCACATGCTTTCTATTCTTAAATAAGAAGGGCAGTTCTTGAAATCCAAAAATAGGGGCTACAGCAGGAACGACTGTTGAAGGAAGACACATCTCTAAATTTCCTAAACGAACCGCCTGCATCATCTCTTTATCTTTACCCATCTGGCTTGCCCCAAAAACTCTTATATCTACCTTGCCCTGGCTTCTTGCCTCTACGAGCTTTTCAAAATAGTTTGCTGTTTTCTCAAAGAGAGATCCCGTAAATCCTACATGCCCCAATCTTACTATGATGGGTTTATCTGCGGCTACAATTGAACTAACAAAGGGGCCGCCTATCATTAAAATGCCTAAAATCAGAGCAATAAACAAAAAATTTTTCTTTCTCATAGCATATCTCCTTTCCTGGTTTTCTAAATGTTAAAACGACCAAAAAGTCCCCCTTTCCAAAAAACCTTACCCTCACCTCCTTTCTGCAAGAATCTACCCTGCCATGCCTCATGATCCTGAAACCAGAGTTAACTTGATAATTATCTGATATAATTGGACAAAACCAGAACATCTTGTTAAAAAACAGGCTCCATAAGGTACAAATTGGAATTTAGAAGAAATACCTGAAAAGAACCCAAAAATGAATCTAACACGCAAGATATGAAAAGTGCAAGAGAGAAATTTGTGGTTCAAAATGTCCGCTCGACAAAAAAAAGATGGGGTCTGCCCTTG
>JAUWXJ010000039.1 GCA_030616425.1 Desulfobacterales bacterium
AGGTGAGACATAGACGACTTTGCCACCAACCTGGGGTACAAGACGAATCTCCCGCAAAGGATGAACTGTACCCTCCCCCCGAACAACTACCGGTTGAGGACCGACCTTGACATTCATCGTCCTAACCATAGGCCTGGGAGCGACTCGTTTTTCCTTTTTGAGCCCACGTTTTCCGGAGACAAGCCCCCACATACCCAAGGCTCCAAATCCGAGCAGGGCGACGGTGATACCTAAATGGAAAAGTCTTCTCTTTTTTTCACTCATGGCTGTTAACCTATCTTGCAGGTTGGTTTTGTTGGCCGTATTCCTCATATTGGCTCTAATTACTTGAAACCGGTTGAGCCGACCGATCCATCTCTCCATCAAGTTCAGCCCAGCCGCCGCCCAGGGCGCGGTGCAGGGTCACGCGGTTTGTCAGGATCGCTAACTCAACGAGCACCAGACTTTCTTCGGCTTGAAACCTTGTCTGCTGGGTCTCAAGCACGGTCTGGTAATCTACCAGCCCCCGCTTGTAGCGGTTCTCTGCCACTTCCTGTGTGGCTCTGGCCTCCCTCAGAAAGTCCATTGTTCGCTCCCGACGTTCCAATTGCTCCTTTCGGGTCAACAGAGACTTTTCCACCTCGGAGAAGGCTGTTAGGACAGCCTTGGCATATTCCATCAAGCCCTGCTGATATCTCGCTTCTGCAGCCCTTTGCCCTGCCCTCAATTTGCCGGCATTAAAGAGCGGCTGCACTATGCCCAGGGACAGGCTCCACAACTCGCTCTTGGGCCGAAAGAGCTCGTCCAGTTGATCGCTGGAGTAGCCTAAGCTGCCGGTCAGCGTTATGCTGGGAAAGCGGCTTGCCTTGGCCACCCCCACCAGGGCATTTAGCGCCTTCAGTTTTGCCTCCGCTGCCCGGACGTCTGGCCGACGCATTAACAAATCAGAGGGAAGGCCGGGCGGCACAGGGTCCAGGCTTTTGAAGTAATCTTCCTGTTGTGGTCTCGGCGGGCTTGTTTCCGGGTAGCGCCCAAGGACCACGGCCATTTTCTGCTGGGTGATGCCCAGCTTCTGACGTAGCGGGGGGAGGAAGGCTTCCGTCCGAGCGAGAGTTCGGCGGCCTTGCCTTACGTCCAGTATTGATGTCAGTCCTCGCTCGTAACGATATTCGACAAGGGCCAAGCTGCGGGCGTAGTTCCGGATGCTCTGCTCTACAATCTGTATCTGTCTCTCAAGGGACTCCACTTCCAAATAGAGGCTGATCGTTTCAGCCACCACCGTCTGGGCCACTATGCGGCGGCTATCCTCCGCACTCAAGAGATCGGCCCGCGCCGCCTCTTCAGCTCTGGCCAGACGGCCCCACAGATCCAATTCAAATGAAGCGGGTAGCGACATGCTGTAGGTGTCGGTTTCTGTGCGCCGCCACTCGCCTGGCTTGGTGGACGTTACAGCTGCTGTCTGGCGTTGGCGCTTACGTTGGCCTTCAATGCCGGCGGTGGGGAAACGATCGGCTCTTGTTTGGACAAACTGGGACCGTATTTCCAGAATCCCGGCCGTGGCCCTCTTGATGTCCAGGTTGTTTTTCAGGACCTCTTCTACCAATTGGTCTATTTCGGGCTTGCCAAACACCTTCCACCACTGGTCTTCGGAGTGCGGAGCTACTCCTTCGGCCGTCGCATGCTGGTAGGCTCCGGGGATCTCGATACCTGTGTCAGGTCGGTTGTAGTCCGGGCCCACCTTCATACAGCCGGCAACCACAAAGAAGAGGGATGTGGTCACCAACAGATGGCAGAATTTTCGCGTCACTCTGGTTTCTCCTTTCCGCTTCCGCCCAACCCGTTCAGAGAGAACTCCACGATATGTTCCACCAGCCGTTCCTTGAAGGCCAGGTCGTATTCGCAGCCGGTGATGCGTGTGACAGCCACCCGCGCGAAGTTGAAGTAAAGCACCATAGCGAATATACTCAAGATATTGAGCATCAGGCGCTCCTTTCCCAACCCCTCGGGCATGGCTGTACGCAACGTCTTGGCCAACCCTTTGAAGAACGGCCGCATGACCTGCTCGGCTACCAGCTCAAAGGCCTCGGTAGGCTGGCCCAGTTCCCGAGTCATAAGCTGGTAGTGGCGATGACGCTCCTCATCCGACAGGGGGCCTACCAGAAAGGCCTCGGCCAGGGCTTGGGTCACCGCGGTCGGCGAGGCGGACCCTTGGGCGGCCAAACCCTCTCTGAAATGTTTTTGCACGCGCTCGGCCCTGGGCACCCACCGGGCGCGGAACACCTCCAGATAGAGTTTTCGTTTACCGCCGAAATGGTAGTTTACTGCCGCCAGGTTGCACCGGGCCACGGTCGTGATTTCCCGGACACTGACGGCGTCGTAGCCCTTTTGGGCGAACAGGGCCTCTGCCTCATTTAAGAGGCGTTCTTTGGTGAGTTCACTCTTCTCTTTTTGGGTCATTGTCTTCCCTCGCTTTTTAACAAACGTTTATATTAAACAATCATATCAAACGATCGTTTTAATGTCAAGCATTTTTTTCTCATGTTCAAAATCAGCCCAAAAACGTGTTGATCAGGGAAATAACAGTGATAACGGGAAAAAAGGAAAGGGCCTTGTTATGTCGGTATCAGAGGCCGGGCTGTCTCTTTATCATCCAGCACCGGCAAGAAGCGGGATTTGGTAAAAGGGGAAGGTCTGGCAAAGGTTGCGTCGAGTGTATTACAATTTAACCAAGGCTATCCTTAAATATATGCCACTCAATCAGCATGTCGGTCATGCCGCGGGAAATCGTGCGGGTCTCGGGACAGTCGCACCCGAATTTTTTCATGGCCTCCCTTGCACGGTTTTCCAGCTCCTCTATTTTCTTGTCCGCCTCTTTGATCTCATCATCAACGTCTGACCCACTCTCAAGCTCGCTCTTGAACCTCTCCGCCCACGTCTTGGCATCTGAAAGTTCTTGCAGAAGCTCGTCTGTGGCATCATCTGTACTCATCATAATCATCCGCTCCCAATTGGATGTACCACTACGGGGGGTAAGGAGATCCGGTGAACGCAGGCATCCAGCCATTTCCACCGAGGATAACCGCATACCGTGTAAAGGCATTGGAGGCCGAAGTGAAGCGGATTTCCTTACCCCCAATGATGATGATTGAGAGAAGATTTAAACCCTATACTTTGGACTTGAAAAAGTCATCCAGGTAGATAACCTTTCCATCTTTTGTCTCAGAGATAGATGGCTCAGCTTCACCCGGGGTCTTCGACTTCATGATCTCTTTGATCACCTTCTGGAGCTCGGGGTTGTCATCTATAAAGCGCTGGATGCTTCTTGCCAAGTGCGTCCACGCCTTCTCCAGTTCATCGGTCTCCACCTCGAACCCTGCAAGATCTGTCAGTATAGTGGCCATTCGGGAAAGGAGCCGGAGATGGGTGCCCTGAAGATAGAACGGACAATGCCCCCAGAGGCTGATCCCTTCGATATTGATCTCCTTTGCCTGCTGCAAGATCAAGGAGTGAATCGCTCCCGGGCCCTCGTACTCTGCGGGAATCACCAGGTTTTGCTTTAGACGCTCCAAAAGCTGTTCGCTTGAAGCAAAACCTGAGATAACGACATCCGTGTGCACCACATTGTCCTGGAGTCCCCCCAGGCTGATCATGAGCTCAACGCCCAATTGCTTGCAAACGGACAATATTATTTCAACAAACAAGGACCACCGAAGATGCGGCTCGGTCGCCTGGAACAGAATCAGATCGACCCCTGTTTCCTCATCGTGTGCAGCATAAAAAGCGGCTTCTGGAGGCAAGACCTCTATTAACCGGCCACCTTCCACCTTGACAACAGGACGCTCATCATCAAACCGATAGAAATTGTTGGGATCAATCCTTGCAAAGCAAGTCGCCCCTAGTCTTTTTATCAGGTAGTCAAGCATACCGACAGCCACATTACCGCCGTTGGCCCACCCTCCAAACCCAAGTATAAGAACCGGACGGCTGACCTCCGGCGTCTCTTCCATGATCAGTTCCTCAGGCATAGGATCAGTCTGTCAGATCACCAGGGGCATGTCAAGCAAGGCTCATGCCCGGATTATCGCTGGCAAGACCTTGGCCCGCATCGGCTTTTTTCATTTGACAGGTCTCTATCAACCCCCTATATTCGATTATAGAAGATACTGATTAGTCCACAAGGGGGCCGCTATGTGCAAGTGCTGTTCAGACCACAAAGGTTCCAAGAGAGACAAGCTCTATGAGTTCCTCCATGGTCACACCCACGACCGTCATGGGGATGACCCGGCCCACAGCCATGAACACCAGCATCCCCACGGGCACAGCGATCTGGAGGATCACAACGTAGCAACCGCCCATACTCATCCGAGTAAAGAAAAACCTCATCACGAACAGGAGTAAAACTAGCTGAACTTTACACTCCGGGGTAGTTATCTATGTGTGAAGCAAATGCGTACCTGCTAAAGGACGGCAAGGAAGAGCTCTTCATGGAGGCTTTGGACACAGTAGAGCCTGACGAGGAGGGGCTCCGACTCACCAGTATATATGGCGAGCAGAAATTCATAAAAGGAAAGATCGCCCGTCTTTCACTCGTGGACCACAGAGTGATTATCGAACAGGTAGAAGAATAGAGAAGTCAGCTCCCAAAATAAAAAAGGCGGGTAATCCCGCCCTCATTGTCTTGCTGGTGGAGCTGAGGGGGATCGAACCCCTGACCTCATGACTGCCAGTTGTAGGCACTACCGCTGTAATTTCAATTACTTATCAATGTTCAAGGCGTTACGTTTAATGGATCCCGCTTGATTCTGCTGGATTGCAACGGGAAAATGCACCCTATACGCACCCCCACGGTTGCCCCTTGACAGTGTTTTTGTGATCGTTCTGTGTATTGCCCAACTTATTAAAATCGTCGATCTTGACAAAAACGTGACTCTCATGTATATTGAAAACTCGACAATTGACAAATTCTCACGGTCTTGGGGTCTGCGTGATGACTGCGTATACGTGGTGTCGATGGTACCCGCAATTATATGACTTGCTTTATAGGTTATCCAACTATAACCATGAGCATAAACTTGTGCATCAGAAAGTGGCCCTTTGGTTGAAATGGGTAGACAAAGTATTCATTGTCATACCACTAATCTTCATACTTAGGAGTATTTATTCAGAGAACGAAATCCTTGTGGCGTTAGTTGACACAACGATATTGAAATCCTTGTTCGCAATGTTTACTTACAACACCTATCTATTTACGTCACTATCCATTTTCTTGTTTTTCTTTGCAACACTCTACCGCAATACGTTCAGGGTTTATGCAAATGAATGGATTCTGGCAGAGGGTTTCCACTCGGTAAATCATCGACATCGTAACTTTGTGGACGGGATCTTGGAGTACAAGAAAGAGCATGGAATATTCCACGAATCGTTGTTGGGAGAACATAGCGATGTACTAAAACAGAAATACCATGAACTTATATCGGCATTATGCCATGAAGCTAGGCGGCTAATGGCAAAGATTATCAACGACCAGGATTGCTATGTAACCGTGAAGCTTTTGGTAGAAGAAGACGAAACCAGTTATGTGTTGCAACACCATCAAGCATGGCCTCCTGAAATCGCACGCGGCAAGCATTTAACAGGCGTGCTGCTCCCAAAGAATTCTGTGGACAACCCTTTAAATCTTTTTCAAGTAATCATTAACAGTTTTAATAGTATTAGTTCTGGAGAGAAAGAATTTCAAACATGGAATTTTGGCTTGTTGTGTAATGACCTCAAAGGAGAGTCCAGGTTTGATCGCAACCTAATTGGGGGGAACTTCAGTAGATACAAGGCAAGTATCATAATTCCCTTAACGATTGATTATGCTCTAGTGGGTTTTTTTTGCTTTAATACGAAACGTATTGGGATGTTAAGAGAAAAACACCGTCATTTTTTGGCTGGGTTTTGCGATGAAATAGCTAACGCATTGAGGAACATCATTCATTGACAGATGACTCGCTCCTGCTTGTTCACATCTTGTTGGGACAAGTCTCCCCGGCAGGAAGATACAAGGTGTTTTCCATACTCTTCAAATTGGCAGGCGGACTAAAGTTTTGTGGTTTTTGATCCGTTAAGAATAGAGGAGAGCCACCTCTTCAACAATAATGAATAGTATGTAACCCTATAGGTGCACTTAGCGGACCATGTTCTACGGGGCTGAAAAGTGAATCTATCAATAAGCATAGATGGGATTTTGACTATGCGGTTAGGAAGAGAGGAATAGGAGGAAAGAGATGGAGGCTTTCTTTTCGCTACTGGAAAAAGTCGTTATCGCCTACGCGGCTATTTCGTTGGTTTGGGTTTTGAAACAGCCGATAAAACATCCAATGAGAGAAAGTACTGACCAGACAAGCAGTCCACGAATCAAAGTCAATGGCTTGTCCAAGAAACAGGCTGAGGAGATTTCACACTTAAGAGAGGCAGAGGCAGGTCGCTCCGCTATCTCGTTGTGATATCAACCGTCTCTCCACGCCTGAAATCCCAAGGTGGGATAGGGTTAGTATCACTCCATGGCCCGATTTGCCTCAGCCTTGCGACGGTCTCCATTTCAGCCAGCCGCCGCTCCGATGAGTACCTCTTGTAGTGCCAGGCAAGTCCGGCTTTCAAGAGCTCCTCGTTTAAACAAGTTCCGTTCACGTAGACCCATGCAATGATTCTTCCGTATCTATCAGTGGCGACTGGCCTGCCAGGCGGGGACTTGTGGCCATGCAGGGGCTGGTACAGTTAAAATAAGAACCAAACTGAGAAGTAGTCTTTTCATAGCATCCGTGAGGCAGGTAGCAAGCCTAAGCGAAAAATGGCAATCTCAATCTCTGTCAGAGAGACCATTTGCAATATTCTGCAAAGAGGTTGGGGGAACCTCTCATCCGTCTACCTTCTGGGCTTTCAGAGAGCCGAGTGGCACTCGCTTTCCTTTCTCATAAATGAAGGTATACTTACCCCGCTGGGCCTCTTCCACCTCTACAAGCTTATCAAAGATATCTGGCCGGGTGCTCAGAAGGATCTTGAAGTCAGCCCTACCTTTATAGGCACCACACCAGCACTCACCAGAACATCGGAGCTCTTCGGTTGGGCCTCTGGAAAGTTCGTACCGATCAATGTAGTTTTCGATCCTCTTGTCTGACCAAGAGAAAATAGGGCTGACGCTGATGCAGCGGAATGACGGATGGTACCAGACTGGCAAGTATTTAGCCCGAACGTTAGATTCTGCCGCTCTGATGCCGTCAAAAACAACTTTCGGCCCTTCTACTTTATTGAGAAATCTACGCATGGGTGCAATCTTCAGAGTTTCGCAACACCAGCGGGATTTGACTCCAGGAATACCCCATCGTTTCGCAAGGTCGAAGTAGTTATGGGGTGGCCGCACAGTCTTGAGGGGCACCCCCATCTTGTTGCAAACTTTTCGCACGTACTCCTCGACCTCGGGAAAGCCGGCAGTTGTATCGACATGCAATGCGGTGATTTTCTTATTAATCTGTTTGCCTAGGCGCCGTATATATTCCAAGAGGCAAAGGCTGTCCTTGCCGCCACTAAACAAGACAAACGGCTTCCCCATGCGTAAGAGCTTGATCACGTCTTTCGCGTTGATGCGGATCTTGGGCCGCACATATGCCGCTTGGTTTCTATCTAAATGACAAGCCCTAAAATGATCATTTCTGTTGGTATGAACAATGTATAGAGGCTTTATTGGTGGACCTTTCACCCACTTAGAAACCACCGTTCCCACCCTGTGGCATTTCGGGCAGCGGACCTGAAGGCTGTTAAGTCCTCTGGACGCAATAGCTTTGACGGCAACTTGCCAAGCCGCTTCATAGCCTTTATTCGGTTCTTTGTTCTTCTTATTTGTTCCCAATGAAGTCACACTCAATGACTGCTGCCTGGAGAGCTGATGTTCTTAATAGCCTGGAGGCGTCGCTTGCATCGACTCTTAAAATCAGCCAAGGGAACTGGAGAGAATAACTTTTCACCTGTTGAGGGCACCCTTGTCACTAAAACACCCAAGCTTTCCTGCAAGAGGCTTTTACTTACTGTTTCAAGATTGACTTGTTCGCCGAGCCTCCCAAAATACCAATTCATTGTGGGATGTTTTTTCAGGCGCTGGAGAATCTCCGTAACGCCAACGAAATCGCGTCCAATTTTTTGCATAGCCTCGTACGATTTCACCGCGACCACTGTAGCCTTTTCAAGCTCGAGTATCTGCTTTTGCCAACTAACGGCATAGTTCTTAGCCTTGTCCTGATAATCTTGTCGATTATGTGAAGATGATAAAATTTCGAGAAGTTCCCGGAACGATCTGCGTACCTCGGTATGTCTCATAGTGAAAGCTAAAAACGCGGTTTCGATGATTGTGGTCAAAGGAGCTAACTCAATAGGAAGGATCTTATACGAATTGTTATCATTGTAATTCTTTGTTGTATGGTATGTGTCCTCATAAATAGTCCGAGTCACTAAAACTGTGAACAGATTTTCTTCACTAATGCCATGATCTGCTGATACTGTCTCCGCATGACGAAGGCACTGCCCAAATTCTTGAGCCAATTGATTTGCTCCTGTCTTTAACGTAGCCTCAATTACGATGGAGTACTCATATGCGTGGCCGATTCCGTCAGCGCCCGGACTTGCTTTCCTCATCAAGTTCTTGCTTCCAAACCAAGTTACCTTATGGTGTATGCTTGGGTTATCAGTGTCTCTATCATAGAAAGGGAGGTGTAACAGGGATGCAAATGATTGTACCACCAATTCTTCAAAGAGGGTAGAACGGTGAGCGATGGGGTGTAGTGACAGATAACTGGCAGGGTCCTTGAGCCTTTTCCATATGGTGCGGGGTGCTGGTAAAATTGCCATTTGCTGCAACCTTTATTTCCGCGTAGATTTGGGCTTTTCTGGGCTACGTAACCAGTCTAGTACAACTTGCTTAATAAATTCGGCGGGTGTAATCTTATATTTTCTTGCCCTTTCAAGGATAGCCCTATGCTCCTCATCAGTAAAATCCACGACAAAAATGTGCAGATCTCTTATCTTAGATTCGAGAACTGCTTGCTTGGAATCTCGTACGGACATTCCAGTGGTTGAAACTAAGCGCTCGATATCTCTCACGTCCTTCGACTGTAAATCGGCGACCTGCTGCGCCGCCTTGATCTGTATCTGTGAATCGCTGATTTTTGATATTCTATAAGCCACATCAAGACTATCGATGCGTCGCAACTTCAACATTTCCTGAACTTCTGGCGCCAGAGTAAGAACTTTTCTAAACTGCCTTATCATTTCAGCCGAAAGGCCGACTTTCTGGGAGAGAACCTTCTGAGAGCCGTAAAGATTCATGAGGTACTCAAATGCTTGTGCAATAGTAACAAGGTCAGCAGTTCGTTTCTTTCGCTTGGTATTGCCAAACACTATTGCAAGCGCAGTATTTTCATCTAGTCGTTTCACTTAAGTTAAGAATCCCTGGTCGGCCAACCATTCCTCCAACGCGTTCTTGGCAATATCTTCTGGCTCGCTTGAAAAGTCCTGACAGGCCACCTCCAAAGCACCAGAGACCTTAGGCGTGAGGTGGACAGTAATTCTTCTGAATTTTTGTTTCTTCGCTAGACGTTCGATCTTTTGTACGCTCTCTCTCGGATATTCCTTGGCTATTGCAATGATGGCTCGGCGTGGATCGCCTCTAGGTGTTTCTACGACTTTCTTCGCAATTGCAACAGCCTTCTTCTCATCAGTTATGTTCCTAGCTATGTTTGTTGCCGTCTGGGCGCTAATCTTTCTTTTGCTTACGAGAACTTTGATTTCTTCTGGAACGCCAGCATATCCAAGATACTGCCGAATAGTTTGTTCTTTCAAACCAAGAGCATCGGCCACCGCTTGGACAGACCCAAGTTTGTTCAACAAATCTGTTGCCACATTCATCTTGTCACGATAGTCGAGCTTCAGCCTATGAATATTCTCGCTAAAAGATTTAATGATGGCTTCGGTCTGATTCTTTATCGTAGTTATGACGGCGGGAATTTCGCGGAGTCTGGCTTCTTTGCTAGCCAGGTAACGACGTTGCCCTATGATTAATTCAAATCTACTGTTCTTCTCAAATACTACAACCGGTTGTTGGATGCCTATCTCTGCAATACTCGCTGCGAGTTCATCAATGTCTTCATCAATATTCGCCCTACGGACATTTGACTGGCTTATATCAATCTTACGCAGAGGTATGTACTTAAACCGTAGCTTGCGTCGTTTCTTCATGGCATCGGACCTCCTGCCTGACTAGACACTACATCCTTTTAGTCTTAGTGTTATCCTTTAAATAGCATATGCGGCATTTCTACGATACTTGAATAAGGGCCACGCACGGCACGCTTATTAATAAAATAAAAAATGTGCTGATCAGTATCACTTCGGTTTGTTCTTCTCGTACTTCTTCAGAAGGTCTTTCATGGCCTCTTCTAAGACATCATTCAGGGGCCTCTCCAAGTCAATGGCGAGCTTCTTGACCTCTTTCTGGAGGTCGTTATCAATCTTTGTGGATAGGGGCTTTCTTGCCATGGATTGAGTATATAAGAGATTTTTTTTGAAGGCAATAAAAAAAGACTTGCAATTAGAATGATAGCATGATATCTGTATATCGAGCTTAACCATTGAGCAAGATATAAACCTCTGAACCATAGGCGATGACACCTAAACCAACTCATTCGAGCGAGAATGATTGATGTTTCGATATGGTTTTGGTATCGTCACATTTCCAAAGGTTATTGATAATGGCAAGGTATGTTCAGTTTATGACGTGGGAACAGCGGTTGACTAACGTGACAAGCTTTTCTCCTTACCTGGTTGCACCCTATACGCACCCACGGAGGATCATGGAACAAAAAAAAGGGTTGGCAATGTGCCTAACCCTTTGTAATCATTTGGTGGAGCTGAGGGGGATCGAACCCCTGACCTCATGACTGCCAGTCATGCGCTCTCCCAGCTGAGCTACAGCCCCATCCAAGGACCCGTGTATAACAAGGTGGAACCCTGCTGTCAATCTTCTTTTCGGCCTGCTAAAACCGATACCCCTTACCCCTCTTATGCCTGAGAAATCAAAAGGCCGCATGAGTCGAAAAGGTGTTCGTGTTTCCCGGGCCCGCAAAGTGCGTCCCAAAACAGACCGGGGCAAAGGTCTTCCCTATCGCAGCCGCAGGGCCGGCCATTATCATACAGTCAAGAGGATAAGACCGAGTGCCGATGCCAGGCTAAAGAAGGTCTTTGCCAGGATCGGTGTACCTGCCAGCCAGCCCTTCAAGCCAGATCCCTTCCAGCTCAACGCGCTTGCCGCGATTCGCCGCACTGATTGCGTGGTTTCCGCCCCAACAGGTTCTGGAAAGACCTGGATCGCTGAAGAGGCGATCCAGCGGATCAGAAAAAAAGGCGGAAAGGCTTGGTACGCCTCCCCGCTGAAGGCCCTCACCAATTCAAAGTATATTGAGTTTGCAGAGCGCTTCGGCCCTGATGAGGTCGGTATCCTTACAGGCGACCGCAAGGAGAACGCAGATGCCCCTATCATAACAGGCACAACCGAGATCCTGCGCAACCAGCTCTATGATGCAATGCACAAGGGTGTCGACCTTGCAGCAGACCTTATCATCCTGGACGAGGCCCATTTCCTGGGGGACGTGGATCGGGGCGTGGTGTGGGAGGAGATCATGATCTATCTCCCTGTTCGGGCCCAGCTCCTGCTCCTGTCCGCCACCATAAGGAATGCCGCACAGGTCGCTGAGTGGTTGGAATTCATACGCGCAAAGGATTGTATTGTCGTGGAAGAGACCGGAAGGCCGGTCCCGCTCTTCCCGCTCTTTTTTCACCCTTCTGGCAGGCTCGTACCCTTTTTGGATGCCAGGGGGCTGGACAAGAAGGTGAAAGCGTATCTCAGCAGTTCAAGCCCCCCGGTCCTTGCCCTTCCCCGGAGCCTTCCCCCTTTCGGGGAGATCATCAGGGTCTTGAGAAAATATGACCTGCTCCCTGCCATATTCTTTTTGAAATCCCGGGCAGACTGTGACGGAGCGCTTGAGCGCTGCGCGGATGGTTCGGGCCGGGACAAGGCAGGCCAGACAAGGCTGAACTACAGGATCGATGAGCTGACCCAGGGGCATCCACGTCTTGCCGGCCACCGGCAAATTTCACACCTCAGAAATTCGGCTGTTGCCGCGCATCACGCCGGCCAGCTCCCTGCATGGAAGCTCCTTATAGAGCGCCTGATGACAGAGGGGTTGCTCGATGCAGTATTTGCTACCTCCACGGTGGCTGCGGGGGTCAATTTTCCGGCCCGAAGCATCGTGTTTCTTAACTCAGACCAGTACAATGGCCACGAGTTTGTCCCGCTGAACGCCACCGAGTTTCACCAGATGACAGGCAGGGCCGGCAGGCGCGGCAAGGACCGTATCGGCTTTGCAATAGCCATTCCCGGAAAATTCATGGACCTTGGGCTCATCGCAGACCTTTGCACATCACCACCAGAGGATGTGATCAGCCAGATCAGGGTAGATTTCTCCATGGTCCTGAACCTGCTTTTGTCTCACACCCCCGAGAAGATAAGGGAGATCTTTCAAAGATCGTTTGCCACATACCTGAACCTGGCAAGCCAGCAGAAAGGGCTTGACCGCAGGCTCAAGAAGGGTGGCCAGGCCCTCATAGCGCTCCTTCCAGGGGCCCTGTGCGCCGGGCCCGAATTCGTGCTCGATCTGACCAGGAAGCGGGCTGCCCTGATCCTGGAAATCAAGGATCTCAGTCGCAGGCTAAAAACAGGCGAGGCAAGGCTTGCCAAGGCCACAAGCCTGGTACCAGGAAGGCTCTTTCTGGACCGCCGCAACCGGATGTACTGCGCCATCAAGCCACAGGCCAGACGGGATCAGGAGGGTGTGCTCGTCTGCCGGATAAAGCTTGGCCTTCGCACACGGGGCAAGCATATAAAAATGAGATGGTTTCGGCCTGAGAGGGTCTCACACATCCTCGACAGGGTCCTTGAACTCCCCCCAGCAGAAAACGTGGCCGGGCTCATCCGATTGCTTGCTGAAGCATCGCAGGCCGAGCCGCCACCCATCCTGGAACACTTGCCCCTGGGAGAAGACGAGGCTGCGTTCCTCAGGCCTCTAAAGGGCCGTATCCTCTTTATCGAGCAGGAGCTTGATCGCCTGATCTGCAACGAGTGCAGCCACTTCAGGCTGTGCCACGGCAAGCCCAAGGGGGCCTTCAGGCATGTACTGGAGGGCTTTGCCTTTATGTGGGACGCTGCAAATGCTGTTCGCATGCGCCTCTGGAATGCCTTTCTGAAACACCTTGAGTTTCTGAAAATGGAGGGCTTTGTCACACAGGAGAATAAACTCACCAATGACGGCATGTGGGCGTCTCAGCTCAGGCTCGATCAGCCCCTGATGATCGCAGAAGGGCTTCGCAAGGGTCTCTTGCCAGAGGCCGACCCGGCCCTGCTCGCAGCCCTTGTGGCACCCTTTGTGTATGACCGGGACGTGGAGGTGCAGCTCGACGAGTCAAAGATTCCCAAGCGGCTCACAAAGGCGTATAACAGGATGAAAAAGGCCCTCGGCCCGCTTGTGGAGAGAAAAACCGTGCAGGGGTTTGAAGTAAGGCCGGTCCAGCTTTGGCCTGCTGCCACAGTCTATGCGTGGGCGAACGGCCAGCCGTGGGAGCGGGTGCTTGAGATTGCGGGCATGGCGGAAGGAGATCTTGCCATGCTCGTTTTAAGGACAGCAGACAACCTGAGACAGATCGCCTCCCTCACAAAGGTCTATCCGGCAATCGCCCAGAGCGCCCTTGAAGCGATTTCGATCATCCTCAGAGAACCGATCCTCATGGACTAGTAATAA
>JAUWXJ010000184.1 GCA_030616425.1 Desulfobacterales bacterium
TCCAGTCTTTCCTTTGCCTTGCCTCTTCACGCTCAAGCAGCAGTTTCTTGACTTGGGGATCCTGGGGCTGTTGTTCAAAGTCAAAGATATTTAGCGCCGAATCAACCCTCTTGAAGGCATCTATGATTCGTCTGGCCCCAGCCTGATCCAGCTTTTTGTTCATGATCAGGTGATTGACCTTTCTCACGACCTGGAAGATCGTCGCCATGGCAGATGATACATTCAGGTCATCATCCATGGCATCTGCAAAGCCGGTTCTTATGTCGTAGAGGAGTTGGTCCAGATCAGGATAAGGGCTTCCGTCCTCCACGTTGTTCAACAGGGAGACGCATTCGTCAAGTCGACGGAGGGCTCTGCCAGCTTCATCAAGCGCTTCATAGGACAAATTCAAGGGCTTCCGGTAATGGTTAGAAAGAAGCCAGTACCGAATCACCCTGCCGGTGTATCCCAGATCCAATAGATCCCGGATATCAGGGGTAGTAGTGTCCCGGTCTGCCTTCTTTCCTTCCGAGAGCACCAGCTCGCTGTGTATCCAATACCGTGCCAACGGTTTTTTTGTCAGAGCGGCAATGATGGCTATCTCATTTTCGTGATGAGGAAAGATCAGATCGCGGCTGCTGGTGTAAATATCAAATGTCTCGCCAAGGTATTTCATGGCTACTGCTGCGGACTCAATATGCCAGCTCGGTCTTACCTCACCCCATTCGGTTTTCGTGGAGATTCCCCGCTTGAGTTCAGAAAGCTTGGTTCGTTTGAGGAGTGTGAAATCCCTTGGGTTGTCTTTTTCATACTCGTCCAGATCAACAGTGTAGCCCAGCTTGATCTTATCAAGATCGATCCCGGAAAGTTTACCGTATTCCGGGAATCTGGAGATATCAAAATAGACCGAGCGGAGCTTCTCATAGGCAAACCCCTTTTCCACGAGTCGCCCGGTCAGTGCCACCATATCTTCAACATGTTCACTTGCTCTGGGATACTGTGTGGCAGGCTTGACGCCCAGGATTTCCATATCCTCCATGAAGGCTTCGAGATACTTATCGGTATAAGGTTTTAGAGGTATCCCCGCCTTTTCCGACCCCTGGATGGTTTTGTCGTTCAGATCAGAGATGTTCACGATATGCGTTACCGCATAATTCTCATATTCCAGGTACCGCCGAACCAGGTCCGCCAAGACAAAACGTCGGCATTCCCCAATATGCATCGGGCTGTGAACCGTGGGCCCGCAAGAATAGAGAGATATCTCGCCCGGCTGGAGGGGTATAAATGGTTCTTTGGTGCGCGTCAGGGTATTGTAGAATCTAAGCTTAGTTTCCTCACGTACGGCAAACAGCTGGGTGCTTAGATATCGTTCTCCGCCATCAGGAAAAATCACCACAATCACACCCTCGGACATGGACCTGGCTTCTTCTTGTGCGATGGCCATGGCAGCTCCGGAACTCATGCCCGCAAAGATTCCTTCTTCCCGGGCTAGACGCCGGGTCATCTCAAACGCGGTCTCATCATCTATGTTGACCTTCTTATCTAAGGAATCCTTTTCATATATCTCAGGCCGATAAGACTCCTTCAAATTTTTGAGCCCCTGAATCTTGTGCCCGAGATATGGTTCAACGCCAACGATCTGTATCGTTGGATTGTGTTCCTTCAAGCGTCTGGAGGTCCCTACAACGGTTCCAGTAGTCCCCATGGTTGCAACCAGAGTGGTGATTTTCCCTTCGGTTTCTTCCCAGATTTCATTGGCGGTACCGTTGTAGTGGGCCAGCCAGTTGGCTTCGTTGTTAAACTGATCCGTCATAAAGTAGGTTTCAGGATGTTCGCGGGCCAGCCGATAGGCCTCTTCTATAGCGCCGTCGGTTCCAAGATGATCAGGTGTCAACCGGATCTCAGCCCCCATGGCCTGGAGGATTTTACGTCGCTCCGTACTGGCCGACTCAGACATGGTCAAAAGAAGCCGGTACCCCTTCACCGCACAGACCAAGGCAAGCCCGATCCCGGTGTTGCCACTTGTGGCCTCCAGTACGACTTTGTCCTGTGTCAAGGCGCCGGATGCCTCTCCTGCCTCGATCATGGCCTTGGCAATGCGATCCTTTATCGAGCCACTCGGGTTGAACAACTCAAGCTTGGCCAAGATGGTAACATTGGGGTTGGGGTTGAGTCGCTTGATTTCAACCAGTGGTGTGTGACCAATTATGTCTAAAACTGAGCTCATTGTTTGTTAATCGTAATTCGCAAACGGTTATTCGTTATTCACGGTTTCCGACCAGACCCTTTACTTCAATACGGTTTGAATCTGCTCTGCTACGGCCTTAACCTTTTCGATATCGCCTGCAACCATCTCCCACTTGCAGATGGTCAGCCCATCGCCGGACCACCGGGGGACGATGTGTATATGCAGATGTGGCACTACTTGATTTGCAGCACGCCCATTTAGCTGCATGAGATTGATCCCGTCGGGGTTCAGAGCCTTTTTGACGGCCGCTGCCAGTTTGTGTGTGGCAGATGTAACCGCCAAGAAATCGGCCTCAGTAATTTCATAGATGGTGGCAGCATGGGCCTTCGGGATGATCAGGATATGGCCGTCATTAAGGGGATTGATATCCATAAAGGCAAACACCCGGTCATCCTCATAGACCTTTACCGAGGGGATCTCATTGCTAACGATCTTACAAAAGATGCAATCCATGGCTCACCTCCTTTAACAAAGGATCCCTGAGCGTAACAAACGAACCTTATCTTTTAGGAAAGCAAGAATCCCTCGTCAAGGAAAAATTCCAGTCCGGGTCACGCATCAGAACCAGGTCGGGCGGTCAGTATCTGGCGGTGGCGATCTTTTCAATATATCTGAAGCGGCTTGAAAGCCTATTTCTAGAAGTGAACGTATCCGCCGGATTGAATAGGCTCCTTGCCCTTCTCTGTTTGAAGCCAAATGCCCTCATCTTGGGTGATCGTCCCTGTCTTTGCAGCGTGAGTGCCTAAGACCTTTGAAGTGAGGGACAGAATCTTTTCTTCATCAGCAGACGATGCCGTAAATAGCAACTCATAGTCCTCACCGCCGTGCAGAGCCCAGCTTAGAGGGCTTTTCTCTGCCTCAGCCGCCAGTTTCAGCAACTCGTCTGACATGGGTATGGATTCGGCCTGAAGCAATGCCCCTGTGCCACTTTGCTGGCAGATATGGCCTATGTCTTTAGCTATACCATCTGAGATATCGATCATGGCGTGTACAAGGCCGCTTTCTCCGAGGGCCCTTCCCATCTCAACACGAGGCATTGGTTCTTGGTGCGCCTGAACCAGGAGTTTATACCCGGAAACATCAGAAACCTTTTTGTTTATAAGGAGAAACAGCCCCGCTGCTGCATTGCCCAATTGACCGGTCACCCATACATCGTCCCCGACCCTGGCCCCGGAGCGGTAGATCAGATGTTCTGGGGGGCAGTCTCCCAAGAGCGTTATAGTGATCATTGCATGAGAGGGGCTCTCCACGGTGTCACCTCCGGCCAGGATAATGCCGGTTTTGTCCGCAAGGGCCTTGAGCCCATCCGTAAACGACTCTAAGAAGTCCGCCCCGGAGTCTGGCCTCAAAGCGATGGAGAGAAAGGCCGTGCGGGGTACACCACCCATGGCAGCGATGTCGCTGATATTGACAGCAAGGGCCTTCCAACCGAGGGCTTTTGGTGAAAGGGTCTGGGCCGTGAAATGAACCCCTTCTATCAGAGTGTCTGTGGTTACGAGAAGGGCTCTTCCCTCCGTGGTCTCCAGAACAGCGCAATCATCACCGATTCCCTTCCTTATGTGAGGTGATAGCTGCGGAGATACCTTCCCCTGTACAAGGCGGATAATGCCGGCTTCGCCAAGGTCCTTTAAGGTTTTGTTTTTTATGATCGTTGCCAAAAAAACTCCCTGCCCTAGTTATTACTGAGATAAGGCCTTTTCCATCCTTTTTACCATCCCGGCCGGTCCCAAGAAGCCAACCAGTCTCAGGCTATCCAGTTCCCTCCCCTTGCTACTGAGAAAAACCACTGTGGGTAACCCCAACACCCTGAATTTTTCCGTTAGGGCAGATGATTTGTTATCAAGAGAGGTACAATCTACTCTGACCATAATGAGCTCTCTTGATTTCTCTACAACTTTTTGATCTCTAAATGTCTTGCGATCCAGTTCCTTACAGACAGCGCACCAATCAGCGTAAAAGTCAATGAGGATGGGTCTATTCTCCTTTTGCAACTGTTCAATCGATTGATCCCTATAGTCCACCCAATCGATTCCAGGTGGCTCAGGTTGAATCGCCGCATTCACAAGAAAGGCCCCTGAAA
>JAUWXJ010000135.1 GCA_030616425.1 Desulfobacterales bacterium
CCAAAGAAGGTAACATCATCAATCTTTTCCACCTTTGGTCCCCGGCAAAGGGCATAAAGTGTCCGCTCTATTCCTATACCCCCGCCAAAGGTATCTGGAAAGGTTGATCTTCCTTTATCATCTTTCATGCTTGCTGCTAACAAAAATGGGCCATATCCACCGAGGTGATTGATGTTTTCAATATTCCTCTCTCTGATTCGCATAAAATTAAACTCGGTTTTTATGTATTAGTTTCGCTTGACAAAAAAGAGGCCCTTGTTATACTCACTCGTGTTGTAAGTTGTTTCCGTTGCACCAATCTTTTACCCCTTCACCTATGACTGATGATGCGGGAGATCCCCTAATGCCCACAGAAAACGCTCTGTTATTAAAAGTAGAGGGACTTGGCAAACATTTCGGTGGAGTTCGTGCCCTCGAAGAATACAATCTTACTCTACGGGACGGTGAGTTGATGGGTCTGATCGGACCCAACGGAGCGGGCAAAACCACAGTTTTCAACCTTATTACTGGTGTTATTAGGCCTACAAAGGGACACGTCTTTTTCAGGGGTAAGGATATAACTCATTCGAGACCTGATCAAAACGCGGCCTTAGGGATGGCGCGCACATTTCAAAATATCCGTCTTTTCAAACAATTGTCTGTTATTGATAACGTCAAGGTAGGTGTTCACATGCACCATGGTACGGGGCTGTGGGCGACGGCCCTGAACCTTCCCAATTTGAGGCGCTCCGAGCAAGCCATAGAAGAGCGCGCCCTGGAGATCTTGAGCGCCTTTGGCCTTATGGACTATAAGGAAGAACTTGCAGAAAACCTCCCTTATGGCGATCAGCGAAAGGTGGAATTAGGCAGGGCCCTTGCTACAGCACCCAGATTACTTCTACTTGATGAACCTGCTGCAGGGATGAACCCTCAAGAAACAGGAGAGATAATACGGCTTATATCCAGAATCCGTCAGGAGTATGATCTCACCATTCTTCTTGTAGAACACAATATGAAGGTGATTATGGGGGCCTGTGAGAGTATCCAGGTGATCGATCGCGGTGAAGTCCTCTGTCTTGGGACACCGGAGGAGATTCAGCATGATCCTCGAGTCATAGAAGCCTATCTGGGTAAGCCCAAGGGAGAAGGACATGCTTGAGGTTCGAGATAGTCACGCGTATATCGGGCAGACCTATGTTCTTAAAGGCGTGAGTTTGGAAGTGAGACACAGGGAGATTGTGGCCCTGATCGGAGCAAACGGGGCAGGAAAGACCACAACACTTTCCACCATCTCCGGGCTCACTCGCTCCCGCCGAGGCAAAATTCTATTCCGACCGGACCCGGATGCAACCCAACGGGATATTACCAGGGTGCCGGCAGAAGAGATTGTAAGCATGGGGATCTCCCACTGCCCTGAGGGTCGCCAGGTCTTCTCTGACCTCAATGTGTGGGAGAATCTACTGATCGGTGCCTATCTGCGGAAGGACAAACAGGCGATACAATCGGATCTTCAATGGGTCTGCGAACTTTTCCCTATCCTGGGGGACAGGAGGCGACAGTCGGCAGGTAGTCTTTCGGGAGGGGAACAGATGATGCTTGTCATTGGACGGGCCCTGATGAGCCGGCCCCGGCTGCTTCTCCTTGACGAGCCTTCCTTAGGTCTTGCGCCTATGCTGGTGGAGGTCATATTCGAAATGCTTGAGCAGATTAACGCCCAGGGCACTACGATCCTTCTGGTGGAGCAAAACGCCCGCATGGCCCTGGAATTGGCTCAAAGGGCTTATGTTATGGAAACAGGCCGCGTTACACTTTCCGGGACTGGTAGAGAGTTGGCAGAAAACGAAGAGGTCCGCAAGGCATACTTGGGGGCAATTTGATGGTGGGGTATATTGCACAGCAATTGGTGAATGGCTTAATTTTGGGAAGCATGTATGCCCTTGTGGCCATCGGTTTTACCATGATCTATGGGATTATACGACTGATCAATTTCGCCCATGGGGACATCGTCATGATAGGCGCGTTTGTGACTCTGGGTCTGGTCATAAGTGGTCAAATCCCTTTTCCGGTAATTATCATATTGGTTATCTTAGCGGGAGCACTTATGGGGATAATCATTGAGCGTGCGGCCTTCAGGCCCATGAGAGGCGCACCTCAGGTTACTGGTTTTATTACTTCATTAGCTGTTTCCATCCTTTTGCAGAATCTCGGGATTTTGTTGTTGACTGCCCAGCCGCGGAACTTTTTTTGCCCCGATTATCTTCAGACTGTCTTTAATCTGGGATCTGTTTCTCTCCGTACCATCGATTTGGCCATTGTGGTCATTGCTGTGGTTCTGATGGTCTTTCTGGTTTTACTGGTTCGATTCACACGATTAGGGATGGCTATGAGGGCAACGGCAGAAAACCTGAAGGTAGCCCTCCTTATGGGCATCAATATCAACCGAATTATTATGTTAGCTTTTGCCATAGGCAGTGGCCTTGCTGGTGTGGCGGGTATGATGTGGGGAGCAAGATATGGGCAGATCGACCCATTGCTGGGTTTTGTGCCGGGACTTAAGGCCTTTGTGGCTGCTGTCATTGGAGGGGTAGGGTCTATACCAGGTGCCATGCTTGGAGGCTATCTCCTTGGGTTCGCTGAAGTTCTTTTTGTGGGTCTTTTGCCACCCATTTATTCCTCTTATCGCGATGCATTTGTGTTCATAATCCTGATCTTGATCCTTCTCGTTTTACCTACAGGGCTTTTGGGTCGGAAGATGGAGGAGGGAGTATGATGGGATGGAATCGGCTGAAATGGTTCTTCCCCATGTTGATTTTGGCTGGGGCGATTCTGGTTTTTATTTTGCGCAGCTCCGTGAATGACTACATCCTCTCCATCATATGCTTCGCGGGTATTAATATCATCCTTGCGGTTAGCCTAAACCTGACCAATGGCTTTACTGGTCTTTTCTCCTTGGGGCACCCCGCATTTATGGCCGTGGGAGGATATGTGGCCGCCATCCTGACCTTCCCTGTAACTCGAAAGGCTATGCTATTACCTGCACTTCCATCTTGGCTGGCTGCACAGCAATGGTCGCTCCTGCCCGCCCTGATTTTGGGTGGCCTCTGTGCCACCCTTGCTGCCTTCCTCATTGGGTTTCCGGTCTTAAGACTTAAAGGGCATTACCTGGCCGTTGCCACATTGGGCTTCCTGATTATACTTCAGGTTCTCATAACAAACCTGGAGAGTTTTACGCGTGGTCCATTGGGGCTCAACGGCCTACCCCTATTGACTAATTTATGGTGGGTCTATCTATGGGTCGTCATAACAATATATGTCTGTTGGAAGGTAAAGCATTCTTCGTTGGGCCGCAGCATGCTGGCAATCCGGGAGAACGAAATGGCAGCAGAATGCTTGGGGATCCCTCTCTCTAGAACACGCATAATGGCCTTTGCTTTGGGAGCTTTCTTCGCTGGCGTGGCAGGCTGTTTATGGGCACATTTGGTGACGGCAATCACCCCTACGTCCTTCTCCGTGATCATGGCCTTTCACCTTGTGGTCATGGTTGTTGTAGGAGGCTCTGGTAGTATCACGGGGGCCACTATTGCTGCGTTAATGCTGACTTCTGTGGTAGAGATCTTGAGTCCGCTCGAGGAAAACCTCGGGGCCTATGGGATCAGCGAGATCATCATATCTATAGGGCTTTTACTCATCTTGATCTATCGTCCCCGGGGCATATTTGGCACTCAAGAACCTGCCTTTCTGGTGAAACAGAGACAGAGGGTCTCTGGTGAGGTGGGACGTTCCTTGTCATATCAAAACGGGAAAGGAGGTACATCATGAAACCAATTTTTCACTATTAGCTCAGGGTTTGTTCGGCAGTCAGGAACCTGCCTTTCTGGTCAAAGAGAGGCAGAGGGTCTATCCGGACCCATAATTTTAACAACTCAAAAGGGAAGAAGGAGGTAGAACATGAAACGTGGTCTTTTTGGAATTTTTACAATATTGGCTATAGTAGGATGCTTTGCTATTGCATCATTGGCAGCGGAGCCCATTAAACTTGGCGCTCTATACAATTTAACGGGTGGTATGTCTTCCATAGATGCCCCGGCCTTGAACGGTGCGAAGCTCAAGGCCAAACTTATCAACGAAGCTGGTGGACTGCTTGGTGGCCGAATGTTGGAGGTCATTGGGATTAATACCAAGACAGACCAGAAAGCTACAGCCATCGGTGCCAAGAAGGCACTGGCCATGGGTGTGGTGGCTGGCTTGGGTTACGGTGATACTACCTTTGTTATGGCATCAGCCCCACTTTTTCAGAGGAAAGGTGTGCCCTTTGTTACTTCTGGCGCAACCCACCCCGAAATTCCAAAGTGGGTAGGGGATTGCATGTTCATGACCCCGTTTGGTGATGATGATCAATCATTCGCCATTGCTGATTATACCTACAACAAGCTCAAGGCCCGAAAGGTGGTTGTCTGGACTGACAACTCAATGGACTTCACCAAAGCGCTTTCCAAGTTCTTCAAACAACGATTTACAGAGCTTGGTGGCAAGTTGATCCTTGAGGATTTTTTCATGATGGGGGATAAGGACTTTTCCGCACAGATTGCACGTCTCAAAGCAGCTTCCCCAAAAGCGGATGCTGTATTCATCTCGGCCATTCCCAATGAGGCAGGACTTACTGTAAAACAGATCCGGGAAGCGGGGTTAACCTTGCCCATAGTAAGCGGAGATGGATTTGATACGGAATTGGTCACTACCGTACCTGGACCCAGGCTGGCTAATGACGTCTATTTTTCAACACACACATATCGTGAGGACACCCGTCCTGAAGTCGTAGCCTTTATCAAAGCTTACGAGAAGGAGTATGGCCGTCCACCGGAGAACGCCTTTGCCCCCTTGGGATTTGATGCAGTTGGCCTGATCGCCGATGCCATAAAGAGGGCGGGGACCACTGAGAAATCAGCCCTCAGAAAGGCGTTGGCTGCTACGCGTGGCTACAAGGCTGTAACCGGCGAGATTTCATACACCCGACCCAGTGGTGTACCAATGAAGGCAGTCTCTATTATAGGCGTTAAGAACGCTAAATACAAAGTCTTAGACACCTGGTTTCCTAAGCAGTGAGAATTCATAAGAAACTGAGTGAGGGCAGCTTCCCATACTGAAATGGGAGCTGCCCATTATAGACTTATACGGAATGGGGGATATCATGAAGCGTGTCAAGCTTGAGGAATACAACGAGGTCACCTTTCAAAAAGCAGGATTTGATAAGGCAATCTTAGTCTTTGGCTCCTGCGAGTGTCACGGGGGGCACCTCCCCTTCGGAACGGATACATTTGTACCCTACGATATTGCACTGGAAGTGGCTCAAAAGCTGGAGAGAACCGTAGTAGCGCCTCCTCTGTGGTACGGTATGAGCATGCATTACCGTCACAAGCCCATGTGCATTTCTCTTTCCAGCGATACTCTCACACGTGTCGTCAAGGAAGTTCTCCAGTCTTTAGTTTACTGGGGGATCCAGAAAGTACTTGTTATTAATGGCCATGACGGCAATATTCCATGCATTGAGGCAGCCGCTCGAGATGTGAAGTTGGAGTCCCCGGACATGGGTCTGGCTGTTCTGGATGCTTGGTGGGCGACAGCAGGAAGCCTTCTTCCTCCGGACACATTCGAGGTATGGGAAGGGCTTGGTCATGGGGGAGAGGGAGAGACATCTATTGCCCTAGCTATCGTTCCCCATTTGGTGGACATGAACCAGGCCCGAGGAATGATACCAGATATGGACCCTCATGTTAAGCTTATGTGGAACTTTCAGGAGCTGACGGATTATGGAGCTAGTGGGGCTCCTGAAAAGGGCACAGAGGAGAAGGGACAAAAGATGAAAAAAGTCCTGGTGGACTATCTTATGGATTTTATCCAGCGTATGGACAAACAGGGTTGGAAGTATGAAAAGCGAAAAAGCTGAGGCACCGGAGGAGAACACGGTAGCCATCTTCTTTACCGGCGGAAGTATTGACATGAAGTTGGGACGAGGCTTTCAAGGGGTTGTTCCAGAGGTTCGGTTCCAGAGCCTTATGGATCTTGAAACTTTTAGTAAATAACCTTGATCAATAGACCAACCAGGAGGGAACACAATGGCAGACAAAAAAGCAGACCTGGCCGGGCCAGGCATTGGCAACTATGCAGAGCTGGAGAAAATCCTGCCACAGGATTACAGTTCTCTACTAACCCCGAAGGAAACACAGAACGCTGTTACAGCAGTAAAGAACTACATTGAGGAGAATCTGTGCAAGGAG
>JAUWXJ010000084.1 GCA_030616425.1 Desulfobacterales bacterium
GAGTCTCGTTCCGGCCAACTCCCTGGGGCCTTGTTTGAGCAAGCGGCCTTTGTCTTTCTCGAAACAGTCGTGCTGGCATTGTACCAGAGGCACGGGGGTGATCCTCAAACAATACTCGACCGGCATGCAAACTTAGAGTGATTTTGCATACATAACCCCGTTTGTCATCTTGTACATGAGGGTGTGTCAATGGAACCTATTCTCCAACTCGCCCTGGATTTTGTTGATCTAAAGCGAGCCATAAAGAGTGCACAGGCCGGGATAGCCGGCGGCGTGGATTGGCTTGAGGTTGGCACCCCCTTGATCAAGAGCGAGGGGCTCCAGGCTGTGCGGGAACTGAGAAGCTTGTTTCCCGATGTGACCGTCGTTGCCGACATGAAAATCATGGACGCAGGCCGCATCGAGGTTGAAACCGCGGCCAAGGCAGGGGCCAACATCGTGGACGTCCTTGGCGCTGCCAGTGATGCCACGATTCGCGAGTGCATACAGGCGGGGAAAAACTACGGCGCCAGGATCGTGGTTGACCTGATTGCGGTCAAAGACCCCGTGTCTCGGGCCAAAAAGGTCGAGGAATTTGGAGCGGATTACATCACAGTCCATTGTTCCATAGACGAACAGATGGAGGGAAAAGACCCCTTTGAAACCCTGCGCAGAGTGGCCGAAGCAGTCTCTCTCCCCGTAGGGGTAGCCGGAGGGATTAACTCTGAAACAGCTCCACGCGCACTCGAGGCCAGGGCATCCATCGTTATCGTGGGCGGGGCGATTACCAAGGCGGTTGATCCCAAGGGAGCGGCCCGCATCATAAAAAAGGCCATGGAGGAAAGAATCGCCGTCCCTACCAAGCTCTTCAAAAGGGGGACTGAGGCACAGATTCGAGAGATCCTGGAACAGGTTTCCGCGGCAAACCTGTCGGATGCCCTGCACAGAGGTGGTGTCTTGGAAGGGATACACCCTCTGTTTCAAGGGATCAGGATGGCAGGCCGGGCAGTCACAGTCAGGACCTATCCAGGCGACTGGGCCAAGCCTGTTCAAGCGATCGATATTGCTGAAAAGGGGGATGTAATCGTAATTGATGCAGGCGGGGTTGGGCCGGCTATCTGGGGAGAGTTGGCGACTCATTCTGCACTCCAGAAAGGCGTGGAAGGGATAGTCATAGACGGCGCCATCCGTGATACGTATGATATCGCCCAGATGAAGTTTCCTGCCTTTACAAGATTGATCATGCCCAATGCCGGCGAGCCAAAGGGCTTCGGCGAGATTGGTGTTCCCGTGACCGTGGGCAACCGCAGGGTAGAAAATGGCGACTGGATCCTCGGGGACGATGATGGGGTCGTAGTACTGCCGAGGTCATTGGCCACCGAATACGCCAACCGCAGCATGGACGTATTAGAAAAAGAGAATCGAATCCGTGAAGAAATCAAGGAAGGGAGCACCCTTAGCAAGGTAACAGAACTCCTACGCTGGGAAAAGAAGTAAATAGAACCTGGTCCGCTCCGCTTTTTTTATGGTATTTGACAAAAACTGCTAAACAAAAAGCAACAAAGAGCCGATAAAGAATGAGAGGGGGTAGAAACACGGCCAGGGGTGGCCACATCTATTCTCATCCCGCAAGTTGACGGGGTACAGGGCGGGCTTTGGCACTCTTGCTAAGTTACTGTTACTACTTGACATTCGGTGTTGTCTTATATAATGGTACAAAAATTGCTTTCTCTAGAATATTGCCCCCTACAGCTCTATAGACATTAGCTCATAATTATAAGTGTCTACGGTGACGTTCAAGGAGCTCAACACCCAAGGATGTCAGAGGGATAGGGACCTATTATGAAAAGGCTACTTTCAGGCATTATATTGATCCTTCTGATAATGGCCCTATCACACACATCTCAGGCCAGGGTGACAGGAGTATGTAGCGGCTGCCACACCATGCACAACAGCCAGGCTGGGGATTATATGGCCCAAACATTAACCTCAGGCCCTTGGGCGTTTTCAGATGACACAACCCCGAATCCATCGCTCTTGCTGTACAGTTGTGTGGGGTGTCATACAAACCTTAGCACTACCACGAAAACTGAAGACAACGTGCCGATCGTATTCAACGTGGCCGACCCCGTGAATCCCTTGGCCGGCGGCAATTTCCACTATCTAATAGCCGATGGGCAGGGAGACGCCAGCGGGCATAATGTCGTAGGCATAATAGGGGCTGACTCCAACTTCAGCGGTTATATACCAGGAAGCACGACAACTTACAGTGGGAATCAAGTTACCTGTGCCGGAGAAGACGGCTGCCACGGTGACACAACTGCCGGGAACGATGAACTTGCTGGAATCAAAACCGCGCATCACACGAATGATACAGGCGGCATTACGGGTGACCCGGTTGGGCTGAGCTACCGGTTTCTTGACGGAATACTGGGCACGGAGGACGACGATTGGGAACAGGACAATGACAATACCAGCCACAACGAATATAAAGGGGCGGCCAGTCCTGGTACCGATACTATTAGTTCTCTTTGTGCGAAATGTCATGGTGACTTTCATAGCTCTACCGAAGTGGGCAGCTCAAGTCCCTGGCTCAAACATCCCACGGATAGGGAGTTAAAAGATTCAGGTGAATATGCCGATTACACCACGTACAGCATGACCGCACCCGTGGCCCGGCCAAACCTCGCCGCCCTGCCTGAGACCCCTGATATAGTCAGGCCAGGAACTGACGTTATCATGTGCCTTTCCTGCCACAGGGCCCATGGTAGTCCGTATTATAAGATGACGCGCTGGGATAATACGGCCGACATGAGCGGCTGTGTTGTCTGTCATACGTCGAAGAATTGAACAAATGGACCGGTTCGTAAGATATGGGTGGCATGGTGAATAAAATGAAGACAATATTTGTATGTTTGATGACCCTGATGTTTTTGGGAAGCGGGCTTGCTTATGCCGCCGGGCCTTATACCAATTCGGCCCATGGGAACACTTCTTACGGGGTCTACCGAAACAGCACAACTCAATACGGGACAGGCAATTGTGCCCACTGCCACGAGCAGCATGCCAGCATCGGCGGAACAGAGCCTACGCCAAATACCCTTGATGCGGCGGGGCCTGATAAATTTTGCCTTTTGGCAAATAATTTTGACACGACAGCAACGACAGGCGCATATGTTCAGGATGATAACGTCTGCTTTTACTGCCATTATGGAACAGGCACCTATCAAAGCTCAGCTTTTTCTAATTACACCTACAGTATAACCTTTGGCGGGAATTCAGATACTACCCCTGCTACGATCTTTAACGCATTTAATAGCACATCTTACCACAACCTGAATGATGTGCTTAATTTTGCTAAAGGTGCAAGCGGCTGGCCCTCTACATTTACGGCCGACTCCAATCCCTGCGCTGCTTGCCACAATGTTCATATTGCACAAAGAAGCTGTGGCAAACCCTCTGGTTCGTATGACCCTACCAAATCCGCCATATCCAAACCCAGCGATCACAACAATCTATGGGGGGACGAAACTGGTGAAAGAATGAAGGCTTATGCCGATGCCTCTCCTGCTAAGACCTATCAGGCACCATTATGGTTTGGTTCGGCCACAAATCATGAGCCCGCAAACAATACGACGGAAGATGGGTCAAATCTTCCCGACCATGTTGCCTTCTGCACAGACTGCCATAATTCGAGCAACACTATTTATAGTACGACCTTGACACGAAACCTGAAAACGATTGACTGGGATAATGAAGTTCACGGCAAGGGCAATGCAGACACTTATATTACGGTCGATTCGCCTTATACATCTGGAAGCGGGTCATTAGGTTACGTGCTTTCCTGTCTAGACTGCCATGAGCCTCATGGATCACCCAATGCCTTTCTGATAAGAAAAGAGGTAAATGGCGGGGCCCTGGGCGGAAGTATCACCACCTTTGATACCACCAATTGGCACTACCTCTGTGATAGGTGTCATCAAGACGATAAGGAACTCCAGGGTAGCTGTCAGGAGGATCATTATGGTCACATCCACCATTCCAACACCTACGGTCATGATCCCTACTACACGGGGGGCATGTGCAGCGGTTGTCACAGTCCTGCCTTCACCCCTGAGACACCCGTCTTGATGTCTGACAGAACTTACAGGCCAATCGGAGAGATTAAGACCGGCGATAAGGTTCTGAGCTTTGATTTTGATAATAACACAACCTGTGAATCCGAGGTTGTCAACGTATCAAGTCATTTCGTTAGCGAGACGCTTGAGATCAACGGGGTGGGCACCACCTCTGAGCAGCTTTTTGCTGTTGGAACGGACCGCTGGGTCCAGGCGGGCAAGCTGAAAACAGGTGACACTGTCCTGGGGCTGGCAGAGCACATGGGTGGCCTTGAAAAAATCAAATTGGAAAAGCCTGTATCTCTAAGACACCCGCAAGAGGTGGAAGTGGTGGAGATAATAGTTAAGGGTACCCACAATTTCTTTGTAATTGGAAAAGGAAATAAGTTCTTGGTTCATAACCCTATGTACTCCTGTAATAGCGGGGTGGCCAAGAAGGTTTGTACGGACTGCCATTATCATGGGTCAAGTCATTCAGGCCATGTAACCTTTTAGGCGCTCGCATCACTTCGTTCCAAAACCCACCCTTCGGACTCAACCAGATTTGGATGGCAGGCCCGCCTGCCATTGCAAGCCCCGCCCGGCACTCGCCTGACCGGCCCGTCGGTGCCAAGCATTGGCAGGCGGGGGCAAAGCCGACCCGCCCACCTCGCCTGAGCGAGAGCGATGGCGGGCAGGTGGCCGACGGGCACCGCTCTCTCCTGTAAGGAGAAGGGGTCTGCTCTTGACTCATTGTTTGGCAAGTGGCATGAAATTTCTATGTCCAGGCCGTTTTAGAATCCAATACCCAGGTGCATGGTGCCATGTGATGAACAGGGGAAGGCGACGGGAGGTCGTCTTTTCAGAGGAAAGAGATTATTTGGCTTTCATTGATCTTCTAAAGGAAGCCGTGGACATGTGGAGGGTGAAAATTGGTGCATACTGCCTTATGCCCAACCATTATCACCTTCTGATTCAAACTCCTGAGGCCAACCTGTCCCGATGCATGAGGCACATAAACGGAGTATACACCCAGAGTTTCAATCGTTACCATGAGTGTGATGGCCAACTATTTCGTGGACGCTATAAATCAATCCTGGTAGACGGAGACAGCTATCTTTTAGAGTTGGTCAGGTATATCCACAGAAATCCATTAAGGGCCGGATTGGTGGAAAAACTCGAACAGTATCCGTGGAGCAGCCACAAAGCATTTCTATCGTATGCCAAGAAGTGGAATTGGCTGCACAAGGAATTCTTTCTTTCCATTCTATCAGTGGATAAAGCCAAAAGACGGACAGCTTACAGAGATTTTGTATCTCAAGAGGATTCTGAAGAGATTGGGCAATTTTTTTCTCGCAAGAATTTGCCATCAATTTTAGGATCTAAGAGTTTTATTGAATGGGTGAAAGAGAAGTATTACCAGTTGAAATTTAATGAGGAGATTCCTCAATCCAGGGCCTTAGCTCCCGGCACGGAAAAGATAAAGGATGTTGTATGCAATACCTATCATGTAGACAGACAGGACCTTCTTGTTTCGAGAAGAGGGATAGCCAATGAACCGAGGAATGTGGCTGTCTACTTAACGAGGCGGTTTACCGGAGAAACTCTTGAAAGGATTGGTCGAGAATTTAACATAAAGAAATACAGCAGCGCAAGTACCGTGATCGAGAGAATAAAGGTACAGCTCTCAGAGGACAAGAAACTGAGAACCCGGATTAAAAAAATAGAGAGACGCTTAATGGTGAGCCAAGAGCAGATTTGACCCCTATCTCTATCAAGGCCTCGACCATTATCGCGAGGCCCTGCGGATCGAACCCGACTATCCGGAGGCGCACTATAACCTTGGGCTTACATATAGCTCAAAAGGACTATATGATCTGGCCTTCAAAGAAATGAGAATTGCCAAGAAGTTTAGTTCAAACCAACAATGGAAGGAAATTGTTAAAGGAATAAAGGGAGAAATGTGCTTGAGTCCTGGTCATCCATAGCCAGCCAAGAACAACCGCAGGAAGTGGAAAGCCGAGATACCAACGATCTTATTGGTTGATTTGATATTTACCCCCTGAAAAGGGACAGAAGATATTCTGGCGAAGCGGTCATCACGAAATGCTGGGCAGAAAACCAGGAAAACCTGATTAATGGAAAAAAGAGAAGAACCGAGGTATAAAATTGATGCAGCAGTGGAAGTAAGATATGGTACCAACACCATAGATGCCAGAGCAGTTGAAATTAGCGCACACGGGCTTAAGATAGAATGTACCAGTTCACTAAGGCCAGGTATTAAAGTCGAGGTTACTCTTTTTCTCAAAAAAACAGAAAGGTTTTTCGGGAAAGTTCAATGGGTGCTTACTGAATTTGGAAAAGGAGGGCTAAACTACAAAATGGGTATATACTGTGAGGAGGGGGGCTTGATCACAGATAACGGACCATAGTATAGAACCTCTCCGAAAGGGCTATCTGTTCACAAGGCTGACAGTCACACCATGAGAATACCTCATCCCCTTCTTTTTTGTATGAGTCGACGGGCTTTTTCCCGGGCAACCCTGACCATTCCCAAAATCAAGAAATAGCCTGCCACACCTACCGCGATGCCGGTGATGGTGCCGCCCATCATTAGGGAGAGAAAGACGCTTTTCCCAGAATACCAGAATGTGTCCCATGAAGGGTTTGAAAAGAATGGGGCTTTTAGTGGATAACCCAAAATTTTTGCCCCCATCATATAGTTAACCCCGTAAATAAAAGGAGCGGTGACCGGATTGGTGAGCCACACGGTTGCGGCTGCTGCCACCTTGTTGATCTTGAACAAAGCGGCAATAGGCACTGCCAAGCACATCTGGATCCCCATGGTGGGGGTCATGGCCACAAAGAAGCCCACTGCGGCCCCCCACGCAATCTGCTCAGGGCTCCCGTGAAGGCGGATGAAGCGATTATAAAAATACCGGGCAAACCTTCTTATGCCACCACCAGAGGGACTTGACGATTCAGACATTTGGTCACCGGGATGGACTTGTTCTGGTGCAGGGCTTTGCCTGGAAACTTCCTGGCCCTGTGTCAAATCTAATGAAGACCAAGGCTTTTCTTCGCTGTTGCGGCAGCTGTGGGGCATGGGCGACATAGATCGCACTTCTATCTGAATTTTGTCCCAAACACAAGAGAAATAGTATCTTCCTTGCGGATATATTGAAGCTCCCTGTCCGCCTCAGGTTCGCCGACGGAGCGGACGGGGTTCGCGAGCGCCTAAATAACCCCTGCGCAGCAGGTGGCTTTGTTGAGCGAAGCAAGGGGATGCAAACAATCTAAAAATGGTACAATTCCTTACAGTCGAAGAGTCCCTGTCCCGATCTATCGGGACTGCAGGGAGCTTCAATAAAAAGATATTCAGCACCCTGTTTCTGGCTGTTTTTTCCGTCACCCTTGGGGTGGGACTGGTCGTTCCGTTGCTCCCGGTCTATGCCTACGAACTGGGTGCAACAGGCCTGTATATTGGCTTTATCTTTGGCTCATTTTCACTTTCAAGAACCATCTTTCTCCCTTACTTCGGCCACCTTTCAGACCTAAAAGGTAGAAAGCCTTTTCTCACAACCGGGCTTCTAGCCTATTTCTTGGTCTCCATAGCCTATGTCCTGTCGAAAAATGTGAATTTCTTTATTCTGATTCGGTTTCTTCAGGGGATCGCCTCCGCCATGATCTTGCCGGTGGCCCAGGCCTATGTCGGGGAGATTACGCCCAAACACAAAGAGGGCTTTGTGATGGGTCTGTTCAATGTTTCTCTTTACGCAGGCCTCAGTATCGGACCAATTGTCGGCGGCATGGTCAAGGATACCTTTGGCATGCAGTCATCCTTTTTGAGCATGGGAGTTGTCTCTTTGGTTGGCTTTCTACTCTGCCTCATCTTTCTACCGCCGAGGTCCCATGAAAGACTTCTTACGAAGGCCAAGCCTCCGCTTCGCTACAGAATCCTAATCAGAAACAAATATGTGGGAGCCCTTTTCATGTTTCGTTTTGCTTACACAGCCTGCATAGGGCTTGTGTGGGCCTTCCTGCCGCTGTTTGCCCATGCGCAGTTCAAGCTGTCAAGTTCCGCCATTGGGGTTCTAGTCATGCTGGGGGTATTCACAAGCGGCCTGTTACAAACCCCTATGGGTGTTTTGGCTGATCGCTTCAACAAGAGGGCACTCATTGCAATAGGAGGCTTGGTAACGGCAGGGGCGGTCTTTTCCTTTGTTCATGTGCAGGGGTTTTGGGGGCTATTTGTGGTAAACATCCTATTCGGGGTAGGTGGAGGGATTGCCGTACCGGCTGTGATGGCAATGACAGTTATTATTGGGCGCCAAACAGATTCCATGGGTTCTGTCATGGCAATCCTAACCATGGGGCACAGTCTCGGCATGCTTATGGGCCCTGTTCTGGCAGGAATCATGACGGACGCCTTTCAACTGAGCTTTGCTTTTGTGGGTGGAACGGTTCTGATGGTGATCGGGGTTATCATCGCCCTGCTGTTGACTTCTGGGTTCCAAACCTGGGCTGAAGGATGAGCCCGTTGCCGGCAAGATTGCTCAGAATCGAGCTCCTATGTGGCTGTATGGGGCCAGGGCCATGATCTATGGCGTGAATTGACAACGTGCCAAGAGTAGTTTAGACTTATGGTTGTTTTGAAATCCTATACATAGGATACTAAGATAAGAGGCGAACATGATGAAATCAAAGACTTGTGAAACGATCACTATCGGTTCAACAGAAATCATGCTGGCTAACCCGGCTAAACTGCCCTTGAAATGGGTAGGACAGAAAGAATTGATCAAGCAGGTGCAGGCAGCGTGGATGGTTGTTGACGAAAAGGATGTCCCGTTCAACCCACGCCTGATCGGCAAACCCGGCGTGGGCAAAACAACCCTCGGGTACGCTGCTGCCAAGCGATTGAACACGAAAATCTATCTGTTTCAGGCCACCATGGACACTCGCCCCGAAGATCTGATCATCACTCCCGTGATGGGGGCCGACGGTCAGGTCAAATATGCTGCCAGTTCTCTGGTCACAGCCATGATACGGGGCGGGGTATGCATCCTGGACGAGGGAAACCGGATGAGCGAGAGGGCATGGGCCTCCCTGGCGCCCCTCTTAGACGATCGGCGATACGTGGAGTCTATCATTACCGGCTTGACCATATCGGCTGATCCCAACTTCAGGTTTATTGTCACGATTAATGAAGACGCTTCTACCTACGAGATCCCTGAATATATCCATTCCAGGCTTCAACCACAGATCTTTATCGATTTTCCAGATCGGGAAGACGAACTGTTGATCCTGAAGGAGAATCTGCCCTTTGCCGATGAGGATATCCTGAATTACATGGTCGATTTTCTCCAGCGGGCCCACGCGACCGATGAGGTCTATTCCGTGCGAGACGGTATCAACATGGCCAGGTACGCCATGAAGATGATGCGGGGCACACAGATGAGTAAAGAGGAGGTTATCCACCGCGCCATCCTTACTGTGCTTGGCGAGGAGGGTCTGCGGTATGGAGAATAAGTTTGTTTATTGGGTTTGTTGAGTTCGTTTGGCCGGTTGAGCCGGTTTGGCTAGTGTCTCGTATCATAATTTCCTACACTATTGCTATAGAAGAGCCGCCAAGGGGTATCTTTTTTGAGTTCGGGTCACTGATATTGCCTGATAGCTCCCACAACGGCACCATATTCGGCAAACCGTCCTGACCCAGTTACAATAGGCTTGTTAGCTTGTATGCTACATATACGTGTGCCTGGTTCAT
>JAUWXJ010000015.1 GCA_030616425.1 Desulfobacterales bacterium
TCCATAAGGCCGCATGAAGTAGTACTCTTCCCTTCCCCCAGCGGCGTGGGAGTGATGGCAGTAACTTCTATATACTTTCCATCGGGTTTGTCTTTCAGGCGGTCAATGATCTTAAGAAAGTCAAGCTTTGCCAGCCTCCCCATGGGAAGGACCTCTTCCTTTTCGAGGCCCAGTTTTTCCCTCCATTCCTCTGGCATAGGCATATTCTTTTCCGCATCTTCAGAAATCTGCCAGTCCTTGTACTTAGTTGGATCAAGAGCCATGGGAACCCTCCTTTTCTTTTAATTGATCTCTATTGTCTAAGACATCTCGCACAACCTGTTTCAGCTGCTCCAGAGAAAATGGCTTGGTAAGGCAGGTTTGGGCTCGGCGTTTGTGCATGACCTCTTTTTCTAAATCAATGGACGTGTTTCCTGTAACCACTATCCTGATCGTTCCGGGACTGATCTCACTCAATCGATCCATGACCTGTAAACCAGAGGCACCCGGCATATCAAGATCGATCAAGGCTAGGTCCGGCCCTATCTCTCCAGCCTTGGCAAGACCCACTTCACCATTCACGGCCGTTTGCACCCGATATCCCGCTTTGGTCAGGACTTGACAACAAGAATCTCTGATGCACTCTTCGTCATCAATGACCAGTATGACTTCACCTTTGCCTGAGAAGGACACAGCTATCTCCTGAATGACACAAGATTTTAAAGCATATAGCAGATGCTAATAGTGGAGTACCAAATTCCGTGCCAATCGCAGCCCAAAGAATCCTCCTGGCAAAGAGCAATATAACATATTGAAATAATACCTGATTTTAAAATGCAAGGTCTGTCTGGGTTCTAAGTAGGTGATTTGCATAGCGGGGAATTATGCCTCAGTTGTGATTCAAAATGCCCCATATGGTGGTGGCGCTTCCTCGGTGACGCCTCCAATTCGGAACCCGAGAATGCAAGGTCAAGCATTAAAACCTCCTCCCAGAACGGAGGAGCCGCATCGCGGTCCTATAGCAGATAGGCTTAGAATTTTCCAGCAGAATCTAAAACCAACAACACCCCGACCAATGCCTTTCTATCCCTTGACAGGTGTTTTGTTTGTCCACTACGATGTTTCTTGACGTGAAAGAAATAAGAAAGGGCGTGAAAAGATGCCAAGATTAACGCTGGAAGTGGCAGAAGAGGCCCTGCGCACGGTGGTACAGCTATTGGACAAGCGTGTGCAACTCATGGCTGTCAACCAGACCAAGAAAAAAGACGTGTACCGTGTAACCCTTCTGAAAGAGGGAAGGACCGGAAGCGCCAAGATCAAGAAAGATCTCATAAAGGAGTATCTTTCTGGAGAAGGAAAGGGAAACGAACTGAGGAAGGCGCTCGGCAGGGCGGTGAGTCATTTGAGCATAAAGTACAGGTAGTTTCCATTCACAAATGGCCCTTTTCCGCAATCTCGGCGTCAATCTGCGGGATCGCTTGTGCGGCGTACCAAGTGTACGCCTCCGCGCAATCCCTTGATCTCCTTGACCTTGCGAAAAATTGCTCATTTCTGAATTGGAAACTGACGTTTTGACTTTAGGTCTCCCTGGCCCAGCCCTGGATTAACAGCTTAATACCTTACAACAAGCTGAAGCGCGAGGGCGGGCTTTAGGCACTTTCAATTAGTCCTCTATGAGTCTCTTTTTTGTCATTGTCGTAACTTCATTCCTCGTCATAGTAGCACTTCAATATTCCGTCATCCGCGTCATACTCCCTAATCGGCTTTCCAGTATGGCAAGGATCATCCTGTCGTTTGTTGCCACCTTGGCCATAAACACCATCCCCTTCTTATACATGGGCACAGACTGGATCTTTGATCAACTACCCTGGTGGCATCGGGAGCTTATCGTATTTCCGTATGCCATTCTTATGGTCGCATCGGCTTTTTCGGGTACGATCCTTTTAGTCGTCTGGCAAGCAAGAGGAGCGTTGTCTCGGCTGTTGCCTGGGTTTGACAAAACTAAGCGGGATTTTCTCAGAAATTCAACAAGAATAGTGGCAGGGGCCTCCCTCGGTGTGTTGGGCTATGGGACTTACCATGAGAACAAGACCCCTGAAATATCCAGAATAACCCTATCATACAGCGGGCTCCACTCAGACCTTTGCGGGTTCAGGCTTGTCCACATAACAGATATTCACGCAGGGCCATTCATATCATTCGAAACAATAGCCAAGATTGTCTCCATGACCAATGACCTTAAACCGGACCTAATTCTACTCACGGGCGACTATGTAAACCACAACCCCGCCTACATTAATGGTTGTCTTCGACTCCTTGACAACCTGAAAGCCCCTGCAGGCGTTTTTGGTGTTTACGGGAATCATGATTACTACACCGGCATCCGTCGCATCGAAGAAGCCTTTTCAAAGACTCACATATCAATACTAAGCAATAGCCGTTGCGCGGCTGAGGAACTGAATGGACTCCTTAACATCATAGGAGCGGAAGATCCGGTCTCGGGCTGGGCAACTGATGCGCAATTTCCGGATCCGGGAAAGATATCCGAGCTTGTTGTTCCTCATCAATTCAACCTCCTCCTTTCTCACAGGCCTGGAATCTTCAGGATGTGTATGGATTGGAAAGTGGAATTAACCCTGGCCGGTCATACCCATGGCGGACAGCTCATTCTTCCAGGGGTGGGGGAGCGGGGGCTTTCCCTTGCAGGCCTCTTTGTTACCTATACCCATGGTCTTTATGAATCAGAAAAAGACCCAGAGGTCCGTATGTATGTGAGCAGGGGAATAGGTACTATTATTGCCCCAACCAGACTCTTTTGCAGGCCCGAAATCGTTGAGGTCACCCTGACAAGGGCCTAAGGGTTTTGGGATTTTGGACTTACGTAGCAGCCGATACGATTTGATATTTTTTTATTTTGGTCCTGAGTGTCTTCCGGTCAATGCCTAGCAATCGAGCAGCCTGGCTTTTGTTCCCTTCCGTGCGTTGAAGGATCTTCATGATGTGCAGGCGTTCCATTTCCTCCAAACGAAGCGGTTCTCGTGAAAGCACATGCGATAGCACTGTATTGGAATAGACAATATCCTGTGTCCTGATGGTCCTGTCTCGTGCAAAGACCACCAGCCGCTCCACGGTATTTTCCAGTTCCCGGACATTGCCAGGCCAACTGTATTCTGTTAGTGCCTCGATCGCGTTTGTGGAAAACCCCTCAATTTGTTTTCCCTGTTTCCTAGTAAACCTCTCTAAGAAGTGATCTATCAGCAAAGGGATATCCTCTTTGCGCTCCCGAAGAGGGGGAACGTGAATGGAAACCACATTTAGCCGAAAGAAAAGGTCTTCACGAAAAAGGCCCTCGGCTAAAGCCTCTTGAAGATTACGGTTGGTGGCCGATATGATGCTGACATCCACCTTTACTACCTTGTGATCGCCAACCTTAGATATACATTTTTCTTCTACAGCCTTGAGTAGTTTGGCCTGGACCTCCAGATCAATATTGGATATCTCATCAAAGAACAGGGTACCGCCATGGGCCATTTCAAACTTGCCAAGCTGGATAGTGTCTGCCCCGGTAAATGCCCCCTTGACATGACCAAAGAGTTCGCTTTCAAACAAGGTTTTAACTAACGCGCCGCAATCGACCGACATAAAAGGGTGCCCGCGCCGCTGACTTGTTTCATGGACTTTGCGGGCCACAAGCCCTTTGCCTGTACCGCTTTCGCCCTGGATGAGAACCGTGCTGTCAGCGGGGGCCACCATGGCGATCATATCCTTCACCTTCGCCATACCAGCGCTGCGGCTGATTATGTCGGTGCTGCGCGTCTCACGCGAAAGGCTTTGCTTGAGATAAAGGTTTTCAATGGTAAGCTGACGGTTTTTCAGAGCCCGCCTGACTAAGTTAAGGAGTTCATCTGGAGTAAACGGCTTGGCGATAAAGTCAAGAGCACCAAGCTTGATGGCCTGAACCGCCGTTTTAACCGTACCGTAGCCTGTAATGATGACCACAATCGCTTCAGGGTCCCGCTCCTTGATTTTGGCCAAGACGATCAGACCGTCTTCGTCGGGCATCTTCAGATCAAGCAGGATCAGATCGAATGACCACCTTTCAAGCAACTTCAGACCCTCGCTGCCACTTTTCGCAAGGCTTACGCTGTGACCATGCCGCGTAAGGGTCTTGTAACAGGCATCCCGCATGAATGCATCGTCATCCACAACTAAAATATTGCAACTGGTTTCCATTGATTCTAGACCTATCTATAGACCTTCTTGATATTCACTTCAATATCTAGCCTTGGAATTTTTCTTCTCCTCATCTGGATACATAATTCAGAATGTTATACGGTTGCCATCCTGTCAGATATCGGAGTTACTCTGCTCTGCTCCAGGAAAGTGGATGGTAAACGTGGAACCACGTCCTGTGTGACTCTCAACGGTGATGGTTCCACCGTGCAGTTCCACAATACCATGACTGATTGACAGGCCAAGTCCGGTTCCTTTAACGCGTTTCTTGGTAGTAAAGAAGGGTTCAAAAATCCTTCCCATGTGTTCCTGGGCAATCCCGTTGCCCGTGTCTGAACACTCTATTTTCACCTCGCTCGTGTCGCGCACAAACCCAGTACGCAGTGTGAGGGTGCCTCTCCCTTCCATTGATTCTCCTGCATTGATGATCAGGTTAATGAAGAGTTGTTCCAGTTTGCTCTCATCTCCTGTGACTCGCGGAAGGGATAAATCGAGGGCTGTCTGAATCGAAATTCCTTTAAACAACACATGATCCTCCATAAACCCCATAACATCACGCAGAATCCGGTTCACGTTGACCGGGCTCATCTCAGGTATTTCATTGTTTGAAAAATCGAGAAGCCCTTGCACAATGATTTTGCATCGATGAACCAGCTTGTTGATCTTTACTACATTCTCTCGGCATGGATCGTCTTTCGACATATCATCTAAGAGAAGATGGCTGTACATCAAGATCCCACCGAGCGGGGTATTTAGTTCGTGCATAATCTCGCTGGCCAACCTCTCAGCGGCCTTCATACGCTCCGCGGCAAGCAGTTTCTCTTGCTTTTTGGAAGATTTCATATCTCACTCAGAATTTATTTTAGCCCTTCATATTCTGATGAAAAAACAGACAAAGAGATATTACATGGCAGTCTATTAGTAAAGTAATTTTTCTCGGACACCACCTATTCTACAGCGTTTGGACAATCTGGTTTCTCTCCAAGGTCTCTCCAGCATAGTAAAACCGATACCTGATTCCACAACACTTTATCAAGATATGGCTTGACTCGAATCTATCGCTTACAAGGAATTGCTTAGAATAATCAACGACCTTTCGATATCAAGGTGAGGAAGTCGATATCTTTTTACAATAAGTGAAAGATCCTCTGCCTCGATTCTTGAACTCACATCTTCAAGCTCGACCTCAACTGACTCTCCCTTCATAGCAATCATTATACCTGGCCGACCGAGCAACGGCATGGCCTGATCCAGAAATATATCCAGCCTTGAAACAGCCTTTGATATAATGATATTGTATGGTGTTGAATCAGGCCGAAACTTTTTCTTGAGTTCTTCGGCCCTGACATGACGGGCCTCGATATTTTTGAGACCGAGTGTTCTTATGATATGCTTTTGAAAATTGACCTTCTTCCTTGTGGCATCGATCAGTCTAACTTGCAGGTCTGACCGCAAGATCTTAAGGGGAATGCCGGGAAAGCCGCCTCCGGAGCCGATGTCCAGTAACCACGATTTTGGGGGAAGGAAAGGCAGGACCGGCAGGGAGTCAAGAAAATGTTTTACTGCAATCTCTGTCGGGTCTGTAATGGCCGTTAGATTGGCGGTTCGGTTCCATGCCATTAGCTCTTTGGCATGGATGGCAAATTGGGCTATTTGTGACCGTTCAAGGCGCATACCCATAGCCCTTGCGCCCTTATCAAGGATCTGTGCCCACTCAGGTGACTCGAAACTGATCTCTCTTTTTAGTTCAACGATGGTGGCACCCCAACCCCCTGCCCGGGGTGGAGCATCTGAAAAGGATGCCACCATATGGAGGTCCTTGAGCAGACCACGAACCCGATTTTTCTGAAAGCCCTTGCCTTTGCCGTGAATGATCCTAACTGTATAGATCTTGGCTTCCCTGCACGCATTCAGGTACTCTTTTAGCAGGTCGGGTATCTCTTTGGGTAGAAAAGTGTGTAAGTCTAGGACATCTTCGACGGGAACCTTTATTGGTCTTGTATCATCGGTGTTGTACGGATCACTCTGCATCAATTATCAGGATACTCTTTTTGGCCAAAAACGCAAGTACTGCTTCCAAAGATGCACAGAAGAACTAACAACCAACATATGATTCTCCTCGGTGCCCATTTTTCCATTGCAGGCGGACTGCATAAAGCCGTGTTAACTGCATCCGAATACGGTTGCAGTGCTTTGCAGATATTCACAAAAAATGCCAGCACATGGAAGGAGCGAAAACTCTCTTCCCAAGATATTGAACAGTTCGATGCTGCAACAAAGCAGAGCACTATAAAATCAATCTGTTCGCATACCCCCTATTTGATCAACCTGGCGTCACCTGAACCTATGAAGTATAAAAAATCCATGAAGGCCCTTGAACATGAACTGATACGGTCGACTCAGTTGAGCATACCTTATGTAGTCATGCACCCGGGCTCCCACATGGAGGCTGGAGAAGATAAAGGCCTGCAACGCATCGCTCAAGCGATTAACAGAATATTTGACCGCACACCAAGTATCACCTGTCGGCTTCTACTTGAGACCACGGCCGGCCAGGGATCGAATCTGGGCTACGCCTTTGAGCAGCTGGCCCATATCTCAGACATGGTAGAAGCAAAGGAGAGGATCGGCTTTTGTCTTGATACCTGCCATGTCTTTGCAGCGGGCTACGATCTCCGCACAAAAAAAGCTTACCGGAAAACCATGCACGCCTTTGACAGCATCATAGGTCTTGACCGTCTCTGCGTTATACATCTGAATGACGCAAAAAAGGGGGTGGGAAGCAGGGTAGATCGACACGAACACATCGGCGAAGGGACAATCGGAATCAATGCCTTCCGATTCATCATGAATGATTCGAGGCTCAAGGCCATCCCAAAGATCATTGAAACACCAAAGAAAAAAGGACCCATTGACTACGACCGCCTAAATTTAGAACGGCTGCGGGCCCTCATTATCGAGTAACAATTTTTGAGAATGTAAGGGTTATTTTTCGACTATCGTCTCCTCAATCTTTACCCCGAAATGTCTACCCGCTTCTTCCAGATAGGCAAGCACGCGATCGCCCGCTTTCAGATGGGTGATGGACACGGGCTCCCCTCCGGGCTTGGTCAGCCGGATGGTCTCGGCGTTTTGCATGACCAGCGACAAGGGCTTACCCTTGTAAGCAGCTTCCACCAGCATCATGGGCCTTTTCTCCACCTTTGCCCTGCCTACGAAGCCAACCTCTGTTCTGCCCTTGTGGTCGATTATCAAAACCGGGTCGCCAATGCTCAAGTCTGCCAGGTAAGAGGTCTTGCTATCCGGCACACGCAGATAGGCGTGGACCGCTCCGGCGTTGACGCGGAAGGGACGGGTGGCACAATAGGGCGTCTCCACGTTTTCGGCGTGGACTAGGAACATGCCCGAACTGGAGTTCCCAATGAGCATGCCCTGGCCGGGCTTCATGTTAGTAATGGTATCAACGCAGACCCGGTCTCCCATACCCAGCGGCCGTACGGACTTAATGGTTGCCTGAACAAGATGGAGCCGCTCTCCCTGTTCCCGTGTTACGGCCGCTGTCCGCTTGATCTCGGAAAGATCGCTTGTGTCGAGAACCACCCCGTCAACCCCACGCTCCATAATCTTTAACGCAATACTGGCTTCCTCAGCGCTGCTCACCCAGGCCAGCAGGCCCTTGCCCCTCTTGGCAACAAGGTTTTCAAGCGGGATCACCTTCCAGTCGCTGGTTTTGATCAGAATCAGCCTATCAGCCGGCACCTTGAGCGCCTTGGCCTCGTCCTTTGCCGAGGAAATGATAACCTCGACCACGTCCTCGCCTAATTTCAAATCGCCGTCCAGCGACACCGTCTTGATCAGCCCAAGTTCATGTACTTTTTTCGACTGGCCTCGGGGAACAATCACGGCGTCAGCTCCACTCTCCAGCGCGGTAGTCACAACCTTCTTCTTATAGGGCTTCGCATTAACCCAAAAAAGCCTCGGCATGATACTCTCCTTTGTCCCCTTTTAGGGCCTGGATCCTGGCCACCAACGTTTGCTACGGAAAATGAGGCGCGGGCTTTATGCCTCGCCCTTGAGTATTTTCATTGCCTGTCTGGCAGTCTTCCCCTCGTGCACAATGGCACATGCGGCAGACACCAAGCGGACCGGTTTCTGGTGCTGGAAAGCATTGCGGCCCATTGATAGTCCGGCCGCTCCGGCTTTCATGGCGCCCTCCACCATCTTCAGGGTCTCCTCGTCGGAAAGCTTAGACCCGCCGGCTATGACCACAGGAATGGGACATCCCCTGACCACATTTTTGAAGGATTTAGGAGATCCAGTATAGGGAACCTTGACGATGTCCGCCCCAAGCTCTGCGCCGACGCGAGCCGCGATCTTCACGTTCTCAACGGCTTTCTCATTATCGACCTTGGGCCCGCGCGGATAAACCATGGCAAGCAGCGGCATACCCCAGTAATCGGCGGCTTCGGCAACGTCGCCGAAAGCTTCCAGCATTTCACCCTCGTTCTCGGCACCGATGTTGACGTGGATACTGACAGCATCCGCTCCAACTCGAACTGCACGCTCCACCGAACAGACCAGCACTTTGCGGTTCGGATCCGGGGACAGGGTCGTGCTTCCCGAAAGATGTACAATCAGGCCTATGTCACGCCCATAACGGCGATGCCCCTGGCCTACCATGCCCGAATGTTCGACTACCGCATTCGCACCGCCCTTGGCTACCATGTCCACGGTCTTGGGCAGATCGATCAGACCCTTGATCGGGCCGACCGTCACCCCGTGGTCCATCGGAACGATGACGGTCTTGCCGGTTTCCCGGTTCATGATACGTTCTTTACGTACTTCCTTACCAATTCTCATTTTTCCATCCTCCCCCTTTCACAATACTTTGAAACGGCCGTCCTAAAATAGCCTGTATAAGAATCTTTGGCGCTGTCCGACCTCAATTGAACATCCTTATCACGTTTTTCATATTATGTGGAACAGAAAAATCACTCCTGCAACCAATGACGAAATCCACGATGGGAGCCGCCACCGAATCGGGAGAAGTGCTCAAACTTGAGTTGACAACCCGTTTTAATCAATTGCTTCCGATTCATCATGAATGATTCGAGGCTCAAGGCCATCCCAAAGATCATTGAAACTCCGAAAAAAAGGGGGTCGGTTGACTACGACCGTATAAACCTGAACCGACTCCGTTCACTCGTCTTGAACTGAGGAGTTTTGAAAAAGGAGGCCGGGCGTTCAGGATGAGAGGGCAATCGCATTATCGCTGTCCGTGGTAAGCCTGTATCACCTCGTGCAGCTTCCTGGCAGCGTTTTTGTGGTCAAAGCGTTTGCCGAGAGCTCGAGCCTGGCTGCTCACGGTCTTTCTGAGGCGGGTGTCCTTGAGAAGCCTGATAACATGCTCAGTGAACTCACTGTAATCGTCTGTCACGAACATCTCTTCGCCGTTCACCGGATCGATGCCAAACGCTCCAAAGCTAGTTGAGACGACGGGAAGCCCGCAGGCGAGAGCTTCGAGGATCTTTCCGCGGAATCCCCCTCCGAGTTCGACAGGGGCGACGAAGACGTCGCTTTTCCAGTAGACTTCCCTCACGTCGGAGTGCGTCCCTCCCTCCCGGACGACGACGCGGTCGCTTCTGAGAGCGAGGAGCTCGGGAGGGGGCGAGAATCCTATTGCATAGAAAGTGGCGTCGTGAACCTCTTCCGATATTCTTCCCCAGCAGTGCGTCATGAAGTTTTGCACCGAGTCAACATTGGGGTGATGCCGGAAATTGCCAAGAAAGAGTATATTCTTTGTATCCCACGATCTCTCGGGAGGAGGAGTGTAGAAGTCAGTGTCAACGCCATGCGGGACCACACTCGTCTTTCCTTTGAGGTCTGGTGCAAGGCGGATAAGGACCTCCATATCCTCCCGTGTCAGGGAAAAGACGCTGTCGACCGAGCGATACATTCTGAACTCGTATTCGAAAAGCTTCTCGATCGTCTCTTCACTGATGTGTTCTCCCTTGCTTACCCGCTGCCGGAACGCCTGCGTGTAGCACTCGTGAACAGAGATAACCGTCATGGTGCCGTGAGGAATGATTTCCTTCGCACCCTCAAGGTACTGACCCATCATCGAGTACTCGGCAATGATCGCGCCATAGGAACGTCTCGCAAGAAGGGACCTGAAGGCCTCGTCGAGCTGCGGGTCGTATCCACCGTCTCCTGAAAGGAAGAAGGGGGGACGTTTGAGCCTCGCTTCGAGTTGCTCGACCTCCCTGGAGGTTCTGCCCCTGGGTGAGTCGATGAGTATGATGTCTTCGCAGTACGGCTCGAGGCTTTTGTCGTTGTGGTCCCCGTCTGAGTAGGCAGGTGCGAGGACCGTTATCCGATAGCCCATTTTGGAAAGGTTCTTGATCCTGTGATGAATGAGTATAGGGCCCCCAATGACGCTCGCTCTGGGGAAAACTTTGGGTATGTAGAGGAGATTCAAATTGTATTCTCCTTTCTAGTGAATCCAGGTGGGTGCCTGCGGGAGGGGCTCCCAGTGGAGCTGGAAGGCTCAGCTGCCATCTTCCAGGCACCATGAATCCCTCTCAGTGCCCTCAACCAATAGGGACCACCCCTCAACAAGCCGAGCTTCTCCGGTGTCCTAGCCAGTAACAAGCTTTACGATGAGGATAGGAGTTTCCTCAGTCTCTCGCTTATATCCTCTCGAGCGGTGAACTCCATCATCTTCTCCCACAGCTTCTTGATATGGAGAAACTGGTGGAAAGCGTTCTCCCTGGGAAGAGCCTCGCCGCGCATGATATCGATATTCTTCAAGGTCTCTCGCGCGCTATCTTCCTTCCCCTCTGTCTGGTACTGATCGGCGAGGATCGTGCACGCTCTCGCGATCTTCTCCTCGAGGTCGTCCTTCAGAAATGCTCCGGGATAAGGGTCCAGCTCTTCGACGGAAACGTGGCTCATACCCTCCATAGGCTCCTGATCGCGGAGCTTCGCCCTCTCGTATGTGAAGCGGTAGATATCCTGTCGAAGTGTTTTCCACAGGGGATAGAGTTTTGGTGGGGGGTCATGCACGATATACAATTGATTGTCAAAAAAGATAGAGAGCCCGAACATCCTGGCATTGATGACATAGTCAATGTCTTCGCCCCGTGGAATACGGACATCAAAAGGGATAGCAGTAAAAAGGGGGCGTGTGAGTACAAGGCACCCGCCAAGTACCAGTGGAGTTAACTTAATGCGTGGTTGTGTCTCTACAAGGTGACAAAGCGCCTCGTTCAACAAGCGGTGCAAATTCCAAAAGGCCTTCCATGGTTCGGGCTTTATGCTCCGGCGATAGGCCTTTCGTGGGTCAACGTAATAACCACCAACACCAGCAACGATCTTTCCCTCTACAGTCTTTTCCAGATGCTCTCTTGCCTTGTGCAGAAAATGTGGATCATCAACATATTCGTCGTCATCCACAAAAACAACCTCTTCGGCGCCTAGAATCTGGGCCACGATCAACCCCGTATTTCTGATATTTGCATAGCCATCCACGCACAGGAAATCAAGGGCATCCCGATCAGAAAAATCTCGGAAAATCTCTCGCACTCTTGCCACTAGCGTATTGGGGAAAAGCCAGATCTTTATCCCGGTTTTCTCGGCCACCTGTTTGATGATCCCCATCACCTCTTGGTTGATTTGCTCCTGACTTTCTGGAGAATCGGTACCGGTAATCACTAGAACCTGAAAATTCTTTTCTTTCACAATATTCAAACTCGTCAATGCCCTTTCAAGGCGCGAGCCAGTGTGACCAAACTGCTGGTCAAAGGACCTCTGATTCACGGCTTGTGATTCCATAGGAGCCACTTTTGTCCAGTAAGAGGGGATGACAATTAATGTGCTCATGGTAGCAGTGTGCTCATAGTAACAGCCTCCAAAGTAGACCTAATGGATCAGTTTACAATTGTTATTAATTTCATCCGCTTTTCTCTTAAGTGCCAGGGCAAAGGGATCCCTTGCTTTTGCACCCTCCCTCAGTTTTATCATCAGATCATAATAAAAACGCCAGGCCTTTATCTGGTTGGCCACCCTGGTCTTAGTATCTCGATAATATCGCTCTTGGGAAAATGCTATCTTACTTAACCGTTTTAGCCCCTCTTTTTGATAGATAATGTCCTCCCTGTTTCTTCCCCCTTTCCCTGCTACAGATAGAACAAAACGTGTAAGGGCCAACAGCCCTGGGAAAGGCTGAATAAACGATGCAGTAAAGAAGTTAAGGGTCTTTCTCACATCTTCAAAATCCCACCCCTTAATTTCGCAAAGCGCTCGAGCTAAGTGAGAGAAATTCCATATTCTCTCCAAGTCATATATCTTCTTATAAGGCTCTGCAATCTTGATGGACTCGGAAGCAAAGGACTCTTTTTCATGAATCATGTGCAGACCAGGAAAATAGAGATACCTGAGAAGGTTGCCATCATCTTGGTCAAAAAGAACTGACAGGAGAAAAGCCTGGTCCTCGGCCCGGTGAACATGCGCGTCCACAAAAGGGGCATACCGCTCCAGCGCCTCTATCAAGAACCCGGTGGTGCCGCCAGTCACAAAGGTGCGCATGTAGGGATATTCATTGAGTACCTTCAGTGCTCTCCACTGAACTTCGGGAGGAAAGGCCTCCCCCCGAGTAATCAGGGACTGCAGTAGCCCTTGATAGAACACGCCGGCTTCCCCTTCCGGGATACTCTCAGGGACATCGGGAATGGAAATGTCAGGAAGGAATAGATCATCTTTGTCAACCAGTTCATTCAGATTGGTTAGGCTTCCTGCAAAACAGCCGAGATATATGTCACGTTCGTTCTGATCCCGGGCAAGGGCACCCAGGGTAGGGAGGGTAAAGGCCTCCAGCCAGCACGACCCGGTTTCTCGGTAGAATCGCTCGGCCGGAAAGCTTTGGTCTGTATCGATCTTTATCACAGCTTTGACGCGGGGATTCATGAACTTGGCCAGAGAACCAAAGGCCTTGAGAAAATTGTAATGCATCGCATAGTATCCTTCGACACCAAAAAAAGAGAGATAGCCTTCTACTTCCTTATCTGGTATTTCCGAAAAATAGCGTTTAGCAGCCGGCACCAAAACATCATTGATAAGATGCCTCACATCAACTTGGCTGTAAAGGTACGGCTCCACGATTTTGAGTTCTGGAAGGATACCGTTCTTGACCGCAGCAGCATATTGGCATTTCAGAACCTCTCTGGCGACACTGCCAAGGTTCATCCCTCCATGAGTAGGACTTATGGAAACATAGAGAGGAACTTTATCTCCCTCTCTTATATGATCCTTACATGCAGTTTTCTCTATCTCAATCTCTGCGCGGAAGGTCTCCTCCAGACTTCTCAAACAGAAAATAAACTCGCTGGCATGTAGCGCATCCCTGGTGGTCGCCATCTCTATAGGGTGATCAAAGTACCAGTCAACTGGCAATCCTATGACTGACTTAAGACTCTTTTCTGCCCATTCTGGAAGTCCTTCCGGAACAAGCGATTCACTTCTTGGTGGTGTGACCAGCATGTTGGTAGTGAAGATAACCTCCTTTACAGGGTCGACGATGAAATTTTCATTGTTTGTGATCAATCTCAGCCGATTCCGTCCCTGAATATCCTTTACTATGTGCTCTGTATCAAACTGGACCAGAGTCTCAGCAGCCAACGGGTTAAATACCTTCAATCTGGCTGCTTTCAGCCGATCCGCGTCCCCGGCCCGGATCACATCTCGTAACACCTTTACCAGCGCACCATCCGACTCGAGCCGTTTTACGATTTCTTCCTGGATCATTTCATAGAATTTCAAATAGGTTTTTTTTTGCTCACCCCACATAGCATCTGGCACCTCCAAGTAGTCCCAGGCTCTTTGAAACAAAGGGTGCTCTTTTCCACAAAGGCATATCAGCACGGCGGCATTGATTTTGACTAACTCGCTAGGAGGGGCTTCAAATTGCTGTGCCAGGTCAATCTTGTCTATAGCGTCCTTGTGGCCCAAGAAAGCAGACCAAAGCTTGCTCATCAGTTCTTTCAAATCAGTATCCAACATAGTAGTCCTGCCACGAAAGGAGACGAAGCCTACAAGCTGTTTCAAAACCTTTTGACGAGTCCATTTTGGCCATTTTTGCCAAAAGTTCTTAGTGAAGCGGAGCGTCAAAATTGGAATTGTTTGAGGGCGTTAGCCCGAGTTTTACAATTTTAGCGAAGCGAGCTTAGAACTTCTCAAAATGGACAAACCAGCCGAGAAAAGAGGTTTTGAAATGGCTTCTAGTGATAATAACCGCACCTTTTGCGGGCCGAGTATAGGAGGAAGGTCCTTGTGGGTCAAGCGAAAAGCATCACCACATATTGCGGTTCTGGATCGTGCGGTTGCGCGAGAGCTTGTGAAGGATGCCCGGGCCCGGGGTCGTGTTGTCTGCCTTTACCCTGTGTCTGGCTGTGTCATAAAGCCTGTCAGCTCAAACTAGAATTTCTGTGGAAAATCCGCAAGGTAAAGTCTTGACCATCACACATTACCGTCCTTTCCAGCTCGGTTTTCTCTTCTCCAGACCAGTACTCAACTACTCCAGTCATGAGCAAAGCGAACCGATTTATTCCATTCTTGAGATGAACACCACGGCGGCCATGGGAAGCACAGAATGTTTTCTCTCGGCTATAACGGCAACACCCTGGTCTTCATCCAAGATGTCTTCAGGGGAAGGCCTGCTCGTATCTACAATGCGAAACCATCCTTTACCTGCTCGAGGCGGCGGAACTTCAAAACTGTGTTCCACCTCATCCCCGTTCAAGATCACACAGAAATCATCAGCCCTCTCTTCGTGTGGAAGTTCAGATCCGTCCAGCACAAAGGCAAGCACTCTCGAATCTTCAGACCAGTCTGGTTTGTCCACTTCAAGGCCGTGCCAGCTCACATCAGGATGTTCATCCATGTTTGTATCAACTCCGGTCAAGAAATTGGATCTTCGAAATACAGGATGTCGATTCCTCAATGCGATCATCTTCTGGAAAAATCTCAGCAGACCAGCATTCTTTTTCGCAAAGTTCCAGTTGACCCAGCTTATCTCATTGTCCTGACAATATGGATTGTTATTCCCTTGCTGGGTTCGGCCGAACTCATCCCCTGCCAGGATCATTGGAACGCCATGGGAGGTCATAAGAATCGTTACAAAGATCTTGATACGTCGCATCCTCATGCTATTGACTGAACTGTTATCTATAGGCCCTTCAACGCCGCTATTTGAGCTAAAGTTTTGGTCGCTCCCGTCCTGGTTATCTTCACCGTTTTCCTCATTATGCTTATATTCATACGATACCAAGTCATATAGAGTAAAACCATCATGGCAGGTTATGTAGTTAATGCTGTTATAAGGACAGCGACCGTTTGCCTGATAGAGATCAGAGCTTCCTCCAATGCGGGTAGCTAACACCGGCACCATCCCTTTGTCTCCTCGTACGAACCGCCTCACAGCATCTCTGTAATGTGAGTTCCATTCAGCCCAACGTCCGGGAAACTCCCCCACCTGATTGATCTGTGTATCCCATGCCTCGGCAATTATCTTGGTCCGGGCAAGGGCTGGGTCCTGTTCAATGGCCTCGATGATTGAGGGGCCCGGGAGGAGTTCACCCCTGTGGTCCCTGCGCAGGATGGTGGCCAAATCAAAACGGAACCCGTCCACGTGCATCTCGACAACCCAGTACTTGAGACAATCCAGGATAAAGGCTTGAACAGCAGGGTGGTTGCAGTTGACCGTGTTTCCGCAGCCTGAAAGATTCAGATAATCCTTTGATCCCGGATCCAACGAGTAGTAAATCGTATTATCGAGCCCCCGAAAACTAATGACAGGCCCCTCTGAGTCACCCTCTGCTGTGTGATTAAAAACTACGTCAATGATCACCTCCATGCCTGCACGATGAAAGGCCTTGACCATCTCTTTGAATTCTTTCACTTGACTCCCGTCCCAACCATTTGAGGCATAAGAAGCCTTTGGCGCAAAGAATGCCATGGTATTATAGCCCCAGAGGTTTTTCAGCTTCTCCCCGGTCTTTGGATTGACTCGCTTGTTTTCCAGCTCATTGAATTCAAAGACAGGCATCAATTCCACGGCTGTGACGCCCAGGGATTTTATGTAGGGAATCTTCTCGATCAAGCCTCTATAGGTCCCAGCACCCTTGAACCCTGAAGATTGAAGATCCCCCGCAGTCCCATTTTGGCGGGACGGGGAATGCGTTCGCTTTTGCAGTTCATGAATCGTGTATCCTCTTACATGAAGCTCATAGATCACGCAGTCTTTCAGGGGCAAGTTCAGCAGCCTGTCGCCCTCCCAGTCAAAATCATCCGCAACAATACAACAGCGCCTTTCTCCCTCCCCGTGGCCCCAAGTCTCCCCCCCTTCTAGGGCCCTGGCATAAGGATCAAGCAGAATATTCTCTCTGTTGAACCAATGTCCATCCCCCTTGGGGTCAAAGGGACCGTCAGCTCTGTACCCGTAACTCAGGGATCTGTCCATGCCGAGCACAAGGATATGCCATATATCGCCGGTTCTGTTGATTTCGGGGTTGAGGGGAATTTCGGCTATCGGCTCTGTTTTTGCTTTATCAAAGAGGACAAGTGTGAGAGATGTGGCATTTCTGGAAAAGACGGAGAAGTTAACCCCCTCAGGTGTGATGGTAGCCCCCAGGGGAAGAGGCCGGCCGGGTTTAGTTTTCCACGTTTCCAACTTGCTATATCTGATTGACCATTTAGCTCCACGCCCCGCGAAGCAGGCAGGTTAGCATATACTGCTATGTTGTTTTCGCCCGCAGCCTCTTCTTGATCGCTGCTGACGCGTCGAGCACCAGGCTCAAGAGCGCAGGTACCAGGAAAATCGTGAAGACTGTGGATACCAGAAGACCTCCTACAATCACGCTGCCAAGGCCCCGATAGAACTCTGAGCCCGCCCCCGGGGTCAGCACGAGGGGCATCATGCCGAACACACTTGTCACTGAACTCATATATATGGGCCGGATACGTGAGCGGACCGATTCTCGAATCGCCTCTCGTGGGGCCATATCAGCATAGCGCATATTGTTGAGGGCCTGATGTACAATAAGGATCGCATTGTTGACGACAATCCCCACTAAGATCACAAAGCCCAGCATAGTGATGATATCCAGAGGTTGATAGGCGATGAAGAGATTAACTAGGAGGAGTCCGATAAACCCGCCGGCTGCAGCCAAAGGCACACTGAACATGATAATAAACGGATAGAAAAAATTCTCAAAGAGAGCGGACATCAAAAGATAGCTTATGACAATGGCCAGGATGAAGTTCCACTGGAGGGAACGCCTTGTGCGCGTCAGGTCGTCTGCGGTTCCGCTCAGGTTAATCCGATAGAGCGACCCGAGTTCCCCGCTCGCTTTGATGGGGCCCACAACCTTGTCGCTAACTGTGGCCATGGCAGTCTCCAAGGCCATTTCCCTTGGGGGTATGACCTGAATCGTAATGGCCCGTTCTGAATCGATGTGGTTGATTTGGGTTGGTCCCTCTTCTAAGCGAATCTCAGCCAATGATCCCAGGGTCACCCTTTCCCCTCTGGGAGTCTGAATTGGGAGGTTGGCCAGATCTTGTGTTCGCTTGAGCTTAGCCTTGTCTGCCTTTACCACCAGGTCGATTTCATCGCCGTATAGCCGGTAATTGCTCGCCTTGGCGCCATCCACGAGCACATCCACGGTTCTGCCAAGCTCAGCCGTTGTCATGCCCAGGCGACTGAGGCGGTCCCGGTTCGGGATAATGCGCATCTCAGGGTTGCCCAGATCCAGACTTGGAATGGGACGTATCTGAGCACCAGGCATAAGCTGCGAGACCTGTCCGTATAACTGTCGGCCGAGCATAATGAGTCGTTCCAGTTCCGGGCCCTTGATCTCTATCTCGATGGATCTCCCTGCGCCGATGCCACGTGCAAAAAGACTCGGCTGCTGGACGATGGCAATCATGCCAGGAATTTTTTCGAGTATGCCGTATACATAAGGAAGCAGTTCACGCGTTCTTTCCTGAACCTTTGAGATAACTCCAAAAAAGGCCTGTTGCCCCCAGGCAACAAAAAAGAAGTTCTTCACTGAGGGAAGGTTCAATTCCCTTGCAACCTCACTTTCACCCTCATGCGATATCAGGGGTAGGACGCCCTTTTCTACAGTCTTTGCTATTTCGTTGAGCTCTTCAAGATTGTATCCGGGCGGGGGCAAAAGAAGCCCGAATAGAAGTTCCTGATTTCCTTCTGGCAAGTACTCCGTCTTTGGCATCAGGAACCAGGCCATGCCGACGGCCAGGCCTGTCATCAAAACGGCCAGTCCAAGGCGTGTCGAGACCCGACCGCACGTCCAGTAAACGAAACGTGTAATCCCGCTGCTAAACCCGGACGCCAGGCGATAGATGGACCATGACCGCCTGCGTGAAGGTTCGGTGCGCTGGACCTTTCCGAGTATCTTGGAAGAAAGGGCCGGTATCACTGTAACCGATGCCAACAGGCTCAGTACCACCGCGCTGCTAATGGCAATAGCAATGTCCCGGAAGAGCTGGCCCGCCTCTTCCTTGACAAACATAACAGGGAGAAACACGACAACCGTGGTCAGGGTACTGGCAAGTACCGCACCCCAAACCTCGACTGTGCCGTCATAGGCAGCCTGGGAACGCGATTTGCCCATCTCGCGGTGACGAAAGATATTCTCAAAGACTACGATAGAATTATCAACCACCATACCAACAGCAAAGCTCATGCCGGCTAGGCTCACCACATTGATGTTCCGTCCAAACAGAGTCATCAAAAGAAAAGTACCTACCACACTGATCGGGATGGCAAGAGCAACAATCAGGGTGCTGGTGACGCTTCGTAGAAAGACCAGGAGGACGATAATCGCCAGTGTACCGCCTACAAAGATGTTTTGTCTCACCAGGCGAATGGCGCCATAAATGTAGTTGGTCTCATCATAAGCCTGCTCGATGTGTAATCTGCGATCCTTAAGGATTCCATCGTTGAGTTCATCGAGGGCCCCCTGGATCTTCTTCATCACAACAAGCACGTTTGAACCGGTTTCACGGACCGCGTTCAGGACAATGGTGGGGATCCCCTCATGCCGAACAACCACATCAAAATCTTCATAGCCCAGGGAAACGTGAGCCACATCCCCGACGGTGATGGGAGCCCCTCTGACCCGCTTGATGATGACCTTAGCCACATCTTCAGGCGTCTCATACTCGCCAACCGTGCGGGCAATATACCGACGTTTGCCCTCATCAAAGTCCCCGGCACTGATGTTTCTGTTTTCCACATCAAGGGCTCGCATGAGCTCCGGAATTGTAATATTTCGGGCAGCCAGGGCGTTTGAATCGACTATCACCTGAAGTTCCCGCTCTTGTCCCCCGTAGATGTTGACTGAGGCCACACCGGTAATCCTTTCCAAGCGAGGTTTTACGTACTCGTCGCAAAAGTCGTATTCATGGCTTAGCACACCCTTATATCCGTCGAGGGCACGGACGATCATCCAAGCAATCGCCTTTTCATGCCGGCCCCCTGACTTGATGATCGGCTTCTCCATGTCGTCAGGGTATTGTTTTACCTGATCGAGCTTATTGGAAACCTTGAGCAGGGCGGCGTCTGTATCGGTGCCGATTTCAAAGACAAGGTTGACGTACGCCAAACCGTCACGGCTCTCACTCTTCATCTCATCGAGCCCTTCCACTTTTTTCATCTCATCTTCCTGAACGTCGATGATCTCTCGTTCCACCTCCAGGGGACTTGCTCCCTGCCACATGGTTTCCACCGAAATCTCCGGCATGTCCACGTTAGGGGTTAGCTGAATGGGAATCCTGAAGAGTGAGATAAGACCAAA
>JAUWXJ010000050.1 GCA_030616425.1 Desulfobacterales bacterium
CAAATTCTGACGGTTTCTGTTGTGAGGCCTGGTCCGACCCGATTCCCTGTCGCTCACCCGATCTCAATCACAAATCGTGAAATCCGCTTGCACTATGAGATCTAAAACACTACTATCCATAAACTCTGTTGAAATCGAGGAGCGCCTGATAATGGGTACCCGGTTGCGACCTGTGGCCTTTGAACAAAGAGAGATCGTGACTCAAATTCAGGGTTAACGGTTAAAACGTTCACAGGTTGATGGCTTCATGGTATTTATTCCATGGTACTAAGGATCGGAGTTAACCCGACAACCTGAGCAGTTAGGGGAGACCAACAAATGAACATGAAGAAAAAATTACTGATAGCTTTAGGGATCCTGGTTCTTCTCATACTATGGCCCGTACTCGCAATCTACCCCGACTGGCTGTGGTTCCTGAACCTTGACTTTTTATCCGTCTTCTGGACCATGCTCCTGGCCAAAGTGGGATTTGGCATAACAGTATGGATCCTCGTGATACTTATCATCACTGTCAACCTTTTCGTAGCCAGCCGATTTACCCCGGAGAAAGGATCGGGAACTGGCCCGGGCGATGGGCCCGGGTACTTTTCCCAGTTGGGTATTTCATCAAACACCTTTAACCTCTCTTTCATGGCATTTATTCTGATTGCCAGTTTTTTCATAGCGTCAAAGGGCTCGCTTGAATGGGACACGGTCCTCCGTTATTTGTATCAGAAACCATTCGGCAGCACAGATCCCATTTTCCATAAAGACATGGGCTTCTTCGTGTTTTCACTTCCCTTCTATGTTTTTATCAGGGGCGGATTAATGATCCTGTTCCTGTTCGCAATGCTTCTGACGGTAATCTGGTATCTGAAAGATGGCGCGATTCAAATCACCGGTGAAATTATCCAGACCGAGAACAGGCCGCCGACACTCCCTGTCATTACCATGGCGCCTCAGGCAAAAAAGCACCTGATATTCCTGGGAGGCATTATTGCCCTGCTCGTGGCCTGGGGTTTTCACCTGAAGACCTTCGGGCTTTTGTATTCAACCCAGGGGCCTGCCTTTGGCGCCAGCTATACCGATGTAAACATCAAGATCATGGCGTACCGGGGCCTGATTATTCTCTCCCTGGGCCTGGCCGTGGTCCTGTTTCTAAACAGCTTCAGACCAAGAAAGAAAATCATGTGGATCAGCCTGGCCGTCTGGATTGGGGCAGTGCTTCTGTTTTCAAACCTCATTCCTCTGGCCATCCAGAAATTCGTTGTCAAACCCAATGAACTGGATAAGGAATCTCCTTACATTGCCTATAATATTGAATATACCCGCAAGGCCTATAACCTCCATGAGATCAAAGAGGTCGATTTTGAGGTGAATGAACAACTGACCATGGAGGACGTTAGAAAGCAGGATGTAACCATTCAGAACGTAAGGATATGGGATGAACGTCCCCTTCTCCAGACCTACAGACAGCTGCAATCCATACGGCTCTACTATGATTTCAACGACGTGGACGTGGATCGTTATGTAATCAACAACCGATACCGGCAGGTTATGCTGTCCGCCCGGGAGCTGATGTTCAACCAGCTTCCGCCCCAGGCCAGAACGTGGGTAAACAGGCACCTGGTCTATACGCACGGCTATGGGCTGGCCAGCAGCCCTGTCAATGAAGTGACCCTTGAGGGTCTTCCTCACCTCCTGGTCAAGGATCTTCCCCCTTCCTTTGATGCTGCCCTTAAAATTGAGCGCCCGGAGATCTATTACGGGGAAAAAACCGGTGATTATGTCCTTGTTAAGACAAAGACAAAAGAATTCGATTATCCAAAAGGGGACAAGAATGTCTATACCATTTACCAGGGAAAGGGAGGCGTCCCGATCAAATCTTTCTTGAGAAGGCTCCTGTTTGCCATTGAATTCCTGGACACACAGATTCTTTTTACCACCTATCTGGGACCGGAAAGCAGGATCATGTATAACCGTCGCATTGACAGGAGGGCGGGAGCCATTGCCCCGTTCCTTGGTTATGATCGCGACCCGTATCTCGTGATTTCCGACGGCAGACTTTACTGGATTCAGGATGCCTACACCACATCCAACATGTATCCATATTCCCGCCGATCCGTCGCTCGTTTCGACAATAGGAAGCTCAACTACATCCGGAATTCCGTGAAGATCACCATCGATGCCTATAACGGGGAAGTGTGCTTTTACCTTGTTGATGAGAAAGACCCCATTGCCGGGACCTATGCAAAGATATTCCCCGGACTGTTCAAGCCCTTTGATGAAATGCCCGCAGACCTGAAGAAGCATATCCGGTATCCCAGAGATCTTTTTGACATCCAGGTGGAGACCTACACCACGTATCACATGAAAGATGTGCAGGTGTTCTATAACCAGGAAGACCTCTGGCAGATTCCCGATGAACTTTATGGTGACAATCGGCAGGAAATGAAACCCTACTACATAATCATCAAGTTACCGGAAGGGGAAAAGGAGGAATTCCTCCTCATGACCCCGTTCACGCCTTCAAAGAAGGACAACATGATCGGCTGGCTGGCGGCCAGGAGCGACCTGCCAAACTACGGCAATCTGCTGGTTTACAAATTGCCCAAGGAAAAACTGGTATACGGGCCCATGCAGATCGAGGCCAGGGTGGATCAGCAGACGGAGATTTCCAGGGAGTTAAGCCTGTGGGGCCAGAGGGGTTCCAGGGTCATAAGAGGCAATCTCCTGGCAATACCTATCAGTGGTTCGTTCATCTATGTGGAACCTATCTACCTGGAGGCCAAGCAGGAACAAGCGGGACCGCCGGCCGGGGCTGCCGCCCAGCCCAGAAAGGGCCGGACAGGCAGGGGACCAGGCGCCGTAAGGGACAGATCAAGGACTGCGGCACTGCCGGAGCTAAAAAGGGTCATAGTGGCCTTCGGAAACCGGGTAGTCATGGAAGAGGATCTTGAAAAGGCGTTGCGCAGTGCGCTTGAAGACCAGGTATCACCCACTGAATCAGCCCTGCCGTTTCTTCGTAAAAAGCTCGACCAATCCACCCTGGGCGCCCTTGCCCTCGAACACTATAACAAGGCCAGGGATTTCCTTCGCCAGGGGAAATGGGCCGAGTATGGAAGGGAACTCGAAAACCTGGAGAATGTACTGAAGCAGATGACCGGCACGGCGCAAAAACAAAAGTGACAGTGAAGATCTGAGTCTTCAATTTCCATATTCATATGTAAACGGCCATTTGTGAAACAATTGGGGTCAGCCCTTGACATGGGACATATTGTTAAAAGCTATCAGCGATCAGCTATCAGCGGTCAGGATTCCCTCGCCCGCTCCCCTTCGGCTATGCTCAAGATCGCTCGAGCCCTCAGAGGTCACCCCAGTTAAATAATTTCACCCCGGAGAAACCTGCTTCGCGTTTCACAGGGCAAGCATTTAACCCCAGTACGATAGGTCCTGCCTACCCCGGTCAAACAATCGCCGGTTTAACCCCAGTACGATGGTCCCCACCTACGGGGCAGGCGGGGCGCGCGCATATCATCTTATCAGGACTCTTCTCCCTCTTTGGAAATGATCCTGAAGGTCTCCTTGTATATACGCTCCCGTGGACCGATTGCGACAATCTCAATATGTTTCCTTTTTGAAAGCCTGTAAATAATCCTGAACCTGCTAACCTGGAAACTCCTCAATCCTGCCAGTTCATCTTTCAGGGCCTTTCCTGAATGTGGTTCGGACAGGATTGTCTCCAGCGATCCCCTGATCTTTTTTTTGAGATGAGGGTGCATGTTTCGAATGAGTCCAACAATCTCATCCGGAACCCTAAGCTTATATGTCTTCGATGTCATAAATTACGGAGATTATCTAAATAACTCCTCAAGCGTGTACAAACGTGCCCTCTTCTTCTTTAATGCAGTGAGCCCTTTTTTAATCTCCTTCATCAAGGCCGAATCAGAACGAACAAGATTGGTCTCTTTCCACCCTTCAAACTCGTCTGGGCTGACCAAAACTGCAGCAGGACGACCATTTTTTGTGATTACGACCTCTTCATCGGTAGTGCTTACGGCATGTATGAGCTTACTCAGCTTGATCTTAGCCTCTGACAGCGATAAAGTTTTCATCTTAAATAGACCTCCATTTAGGTTGACCTGAATTTAGACCAGATTATCAGCGCGGTTATGAATTGTCAATACGAATATAGAGATTATGTATTTGCCGCAGACCGTTCGGCAAGCTCACGGCAAGCCTCTCTTCTCCGTGTATTGAGTCCGGTGCATACTGTTGGTGCGCAGTAGATTAATTTATCTAATTATATTAGTGAATTGCCCCAAACGATTTCCATGCCACAATCTTGCTTGAAACACAATACTCTTTTTGTACTGGGAAAATACTGACAAAAAATCCGTAGTCTTCTGGAATTCTAGCTCACCACGGAGATGCAGAGATCATTTCCTTGGCCTGAAACTATAATCGTGCGGAACGGCGATGAAGGTTGGAAATAGGGTTGGAAAATTGATTTTGCTGCATTAAAAAAGGGCTGCGGCAAGCCCGTAACCCTTTGATTTCCTTATGGTAGTCCCAACGGGGATCGAACCCGTGTCTCTGGCGTGAGAGGCCAGTATCCTAGACCGCTAGACGATGGGACCGTAAGTCCGCTACGCTCACAACTGGTAAATTACAAAAAAAGCCTGCCCTGTCAATCACTTTTGACCGGTTTTCTTTTTATCCATGAGCGCCTGTACCGGCTTCATACCAAAGGCATTGTTTTCTTCAATCGCCTTAAGGACTGATCCCCCACCTGTAAAAAAATAATAGAGGGCATTATCTAATACCGAAAGATAGAGACCAGGACACAGGCTCTTGAACTCCTGGAGGGTGTCACCACCGCCGTAAAACTTCCAAGCAGTGCGGTTTTTATCGATTGTTCGATCAATGGCTTCAGAGCCCTCAGTAAAATGGGGTGTATATCCCATGACCGCGTTGACGAAGATGGTTCGGGCCGAACTAACGACCTCAGCGACCTTTTTGTCAGAAAAAGACCTGGGATCAATGTCCAGGATATAATCATAGGATTTGCCAGGAGCAAGGTCCTGTGTCCCAATAGTTCTGTATTTTCCTCGGACCTTTTTGCCCATGGTCTTGGACGCTACAATATACGGAAGCTCAACAATCTTCTTGGACTTCTTATCCTGGGAAACAAGTTTCTTGGCTGCTTTAATATCAGCCTCTGAAACACCGGCAATCCGAACATTGTACTTGGCACACAGATACGTATTGTAAATAACACCGCCCAATATGAGATGATCCACCTTTTTGTAAATTTCATTGAGTGGACCTATCTTGGTGTCATATTTGGCACCCGCCACCACAGCCACAAAAGGACGATCAGGGCGAAGGACCTTGCCGAGGTGGACAATCTCTTCTTGCATGAGAAAACCCGCATATGAAGGAAGGTGACTTGCAATGTCGTAAGTCGATGCATGGGGTTGCCATGAGCCGAATGCATCATTCACAAAAACGTCTGCAAGTCCTGCCAGCTGTCGAACAAAGGACTCCCTGGCCTCCCCGGTTGCTTCTTCTCCCTCAAACCACCGGGTATTGGGCAGATAGATCCCGCCGATTTTGTGCTGCCTAAGTTCCTTGATAGCCAGATTAATAGAAGTATCAATCCCGAGAATGCCACGTCTGCCTTCAGTCCGAAAGGTGGGTACATATATCTTGGAGTGGAGTTTACGTTCCAGGTAGGCAACAATCGGCTCTATGGAGGTAGAAGGATCGCAGGCTATCTCCCCACTCTTTTTGTCTCTAGGCCTTCCTACGTGGGTCATGAGTATAATCCGTCCGCCCCTCTCAACAATGTTATAAAGCGTACCGATAGTGCGGTCAATGCGGTAAGGGTCTCGGATAATCCCGTTCTTGACCACATTGTGATCAACACGAACCAACACGACTTTGCCGGCCAGATCCGCATCCTGAATCACAGGGAGACGATTCTCATCCCGTTTTTTTCTCATCTCTTAAACTCTCAATGTATTGTTTTATCATTGGGTTATTCTTGTACCATGTCTCCGCCCAAAAATAAGGTAAACCGGCCCTCCAAGGTACGGAACTAAAATGACAAATATTCCCCAAAGGGCCTTCTTCTTTACAGAACCGAAATCTCGATAGGCAAGGTCCACGATTGCCCAGAAGGTAAAGATTATAGGAAAAAAGAGTATGACAATTAAGGTATGAGTCATGTTAAACCCCAGCTGGTCTTGACCGGCGTGCTCCCCGCAAGCCCCGCCCAGAAGGGCGGGGAGGCTTCACTTGAAAGCCCCCCCACGCTGAAAGCAGGAATTCGCTACACAGCCCTACGCACGGTATAGAAGATAAATATCTTGCAGCCCTCCGGTTATCTTGGACAAAGCTTGGCCAGGCGTTCAGCCACCTTAAGGATTGTTTCTGCATAATACTTGCTGTCATTATAACGAAGGAGGATCCGGAATGCCTTATCGCGACTCAAAGTGGGACCCCATCCATGCCGGTTCAGATAGTTGGCAATACTCTCAATCGCATCGTCATGGTCACGGAGGTCGATCCGGCCATCTCGGTTGCCGTCCCGAGCAAACTCCAACACACTTGAAGGCATAAACTGGGCAATCCCCAAAGCACCAGCATAAGAACCGCGCATAGAGAAAGGGTCCAACCCTTCAGCCTTTACATATTTCAGATAAGCCTTAAGCTCATTGTATGCCCAAGTCGATTTTCGAGAGGCCCATGAGTCAAATTGGCGCTTTGATCTATCTGTCTTGTCTTTCAGATAAGAGTGCCAGAGACTGTCCCGGCTATCCTTATCATCAAGCACCGCAAAAGTCGACAGGGTATTGAGTACCAGGCGCTTCCCAATCGAAGTGCCCAGCCTTGACTCAACTAGAATGATAGCGCCAATAACCTCCTCCTCCACACCGTATACGCTTCGCGCTTGCTTTAAGACCCCTTGGTGTTGTCCAAGATAGTCGATCGCCCGGTCAATGGAAGACCGGGTTAAGAACTGACTATAGTCTAAGGTTTCCTCGCAATGCAGGAAATAGGCGGAAACGCCCTCCTTGTCAAAACCAACCTCCGGCCTTGAGTAAAATGATCGTATCGGTAGCCTGTCGAATCCGTCCTTTATGAGGCGCGTTTTGAGAGCGGCGAAAGGATCAATTGTTTCCGAATGCGTCAAGGGTTCGAGCATGAAAGAGCACATTACCACGATTGCCGGCAACAGGAGAAGGCGTTTCCATGTATTACGCCGGAATAATGAAGTAAAATTCATTTCCAAACTCGTTTGCTTTATGACCAACAACCCCACCGTGTACTTCAACCACATTCTTCACAAAATGAAGCCCATGACCCGTCCCTTCCATTGTCTCACCCTGTGTGAGTCGAAAACCCTCGTCAAAGACATGGGAAGCATCTTCCTGATCAATAGGCGGCCCTGAGCTGAAAACATCGAAGCGCACACCGTGGTGTTCACCTCCAAAAAAGTTTTCGATGAACAACATCCTACAATCGACTCTTTTAGTTCTTTTCCCTGAAGTGTCCATTGCCGATTCAACGTACTTTGCAGCATTTGAAAAGAGATTGGCAACCACCTGAGCCATCAGCCCTTTGTCCACTTTGACCTGCAACTCCTCAGATGCCTTACGGTCTTTGATAATATGGTCAACCATAATACCTTGTTGGACAAACCGATCCCTGTACCGTTTCAGTTGAGGGAGTACAATGTCTTGCCACAGGTGACATAGAGTCTTTTTCAGAATGTATTCGCCAAACAAGAAGTGGTCTGGACGAAGCAAGCTTTCCAAGAAAAGGGTAGTGTGTTTGTAATGCTGCTCGATTTTCTCCTGATCGCCGAACATGGCCCTGTTGAGCACAATCATCCTCTCCAGTGTCTCACTGACCTTGGCGTACATGCTTCGGTCTTGAGATTTTAGCTCATCAAGGAGAGTGTCAAGCTCATACTCTACCTCCTTGTTTATGGTCAGATATTTTCTGATCTTCCTGAAGTAATACTTGTAGCGAATGTTGGGCACAATCACATTGTGCTCTATGTCTGCCACCAAATTGTTGATAAATTTAAGGTGCTGAATGTTCTGTTCGGCAAGGAATTTGTTGTACATATTGTAGCCAATGCGGTTGACATACTTTTGGATAAAGAAAAGCTGTTCGTCTGTGAGATGGCGGGCCTGGGTCACCTCAAAAATACCGATAACATCTCGTGAACTGTAAAAAAGAATGTGGCTGGCAGGTGTCTTTTTGCCGTGGATGGGGACCACATAGGCGTGGCCGTGATGATATGGAGCTTCTGTGATCTCAATATAGTCGGGTGCCTTAACATCTGTATGGCTGGCGCCGGCATGACTGTTTGCCACCCATCTTATGGCTTCGGTTTTGGGGTCGATCACATACAGATTGCTCTTGAGTTCTAAAAAGACCCGAGGCACGGTAACGCTCACCATATACAGGTTTTCGAGGCCCTCATATTCTTGGGCTAGGTCAAAAAAGGTGTTCAACGCAGCCATCTCAAGCTTTTGAAAACCATAGGTGGTATAATCTTCTTTTTTTTGCTCGACCCGCTTTAGGATAGCATCAAATGCGTCCATGGATTACGTACCGTTGTAACTTGGGGCTTACACCCTTTGTTCCATTTCTATCCTTTTCCGATTCCTCTATACAGAAAGCCCGCCTTTTCAGCTTTTGCTTGATCCAAAACATTTCGTCCGTCAACAATGATAGGCGTGCGCATTAGTGATTTAAGCTTTTTTAGATTCAGCTTGAAGTAAGGTTTGTGCTTGGTGGCAATCACCATACAGTCAGCTCTTCTTACCACATGCTCCAAATCACGGCTCAGTTCAGCCTCAGGAAAGCTCCTCACATACGGGTCATGTGCAACAACCTCGGCACCGTGCGCTTCAAGCTCCCGGATGAGGTCATAGCAAGGGGTGTTTCGGACATCATCAGAGTCTTCAAGATAGGCCACACCCAATAGTGCAATCTTGGCATCCCTCAGGGAGATTTCCCTTGATGATAGTGCTTCCTTAATCATCTCCGTGGCATGCGTCGGCATAAAGTCATTTATCTTTCTGGCCAACTTAACAAACTCAGGATTGATGGGGAGCTTGCCGTACTTTTTGACTCCATAACCAAGAAGCCAAGTATCTTTCGGAAGACAGTGTCCGCCCACCCCAATCCCCGGCACATGCATATGCCGCTCTGCGCGGGAATTAATCAGCTCGCGTACCTCGTATGCATTAATACCCAGGCTTTCACACACCATTGCCATTTCATTGGCAAAGGCTATATTTACGTCACGATAGGCATTCTCGATGGTTTTCGAAGCTTCCGCTGTAAGTATATCTGTGGGGAAGATCTTAGCCCTGACGATTCTCTTGTACATTTCAACTGCTCTGTCGCAGCTCTTCTTGTCAACGCCCCCCACGATTCTGGGAAGGTTTACGATATAATCAAGGAGTCGGCCGGGCATCACCCGCTCATACGAATAAGCAAGGTGAAAATCTCGGCCTGCTTTCAACCCAGATTTTCGTTCCAGTATCGGTTGCACAACGAACTGTGTGGTGCCAGGGGCCACGGTTGACTCGATCACAACCAGGGTCCCTTTTTTCATATTGGCCCCTATTTGCCTTGAAGCCTCTTTAAGGGAGAGGTACCTTGGTTCGCGATCTGTGCCATCGGCAGGTGTCTGCACGTCGATGAGTACAATGTCCATCTCCTTGATCACCGAAAAATCGTCGGTCACCCGGAAGCTCCCCTTTTTCACGACCCGCCTGATCAAGTTGTCCAGACCGGGTTCGCTACCTTCAAACGGGGACTTGCCTGCATTCAGAACGTCTATCTTCCATCCCGAGCGCTTAGAACGCCTCTGAATCCCGGTTACGTCTATCCCCTTTTTGTCTGCCAGAAGGGCAGCCACCGGTATACCCACATAACCCATGCCTATTACACCTATCTTAGGCAAAGCAGCTCTTCCCACTCATACCTCCGTGCCAGATCATGCTTATTTTCTCGGCATAGATTACGTTCTTTGGTAGAAATTGTCAAACAAAACCCTTGTTGGCATCCCTTTCAAAGTGTCTAATACCATTAATCTGTAACAGCTTTCAGCACCCCAATCGCCTTAGACGTGCGTCAGCCGCCCGTTTGCAAAAAGGCCTCATAAGCTCCATTTCAAAAAATATACATACGAGCTGAGTCCATTGTGCGTGACAAAAAAACTATCCAGTCTTCACATGGTGCATATAACATGTTGTTATCGCTACACATAATCCCCCGCCCTTGTTGTTTCTTCTTGCGTCACAAACAAGCACAGTAAAAAAACAGACCGGTCAAGTAGATAGCGTTCCTGAATGCTGCAAAAATTTCGTTTCTCTTACACCCAAGTTGACGTTATCCTGCAACCTAAGACTGATGAACTCGTAAAAAGTCTCAACAACTTGTCATTTCGAGCGAAGCGCCCGCCCTGGCGCGACAGAAGCTTGATAATGCCACGGAGAGAAAAACCCGGTCTGGGCCAGGGAGAAATCTTTCCGGCGTATCATGCTGAAAATATTAGATTTCTCCCTGCGGTCGAAATGACATATTCACTGAATCCGACTTTTTACGAAACCATCAAGACTTCAGGGACTGCAGCAAATTTAGTATTTCAAGCGGACTGTTCACGCGGAAATCATTCACTTCAATGCTTTAAACAGGCGATCCGCCAAGGGCTGACACCTCAAGGGGCTCGCCGATATCGAGATGGTCGGAGTGCAGACGACCTCAGAGCTGGTTGATTTGCTGTTTTGACTTGAAAAAGCTATATTTGCTGCTATATATGCCTCGGTGAAACCTGATCCATGGCATGATTACTATGCAAAACGTGCTCGCGAGGAAGGATATCCGGCGCGATCCGTTTACAAACTCAAGGAAATACAAAAAAGATTTGGCATCTTAAGAAAAGGGAGCGGAGTACTCGATCTGGGCTGTTGCCCGGGCGCGTGGCTGCTATTTGCCTCAAGCGTTGTGGGCAATAGAGGTCTCGTTGTTGGGGTCGACATAATCCCGCTTACCCTTCAGCTCCCGTCCAATGTCCGTTTTGTGCAGCATGACGTGCTTGTCTGGGACGAGTCATTCCTGGAAGCTGTTGGGACAAATTTCCAAACAGTTCTGAATGACATGTCCCCGTCTACAACAGGGAACAAGTTTGTGGATGCTCAAAGGTCGCTTCAACTGAGTGAATCGGCTTTAGCTATCTCTGCCAGAGTGCTAAGGCCGGGGGGAGCCTTTGTCTGCAAAATCTTTCAAGGCTCTGACCTCAAAGGCTTTTCAGATAAGGTCAAGAGATCCTTTGGCCGAGTTACCAACTTCAAGCCAAAATCGAGCAGAAAGGCAAGCAAAGAGATCTATGTTGTTGGATTGGGAAGAGGTGCTGCATACCCTTTGCACAGATAGATTCAACTACATCAGTCCTTTTTGACCGGCGTGCTCCCCGCAAGCCCCGCCCGAAAGGGCGGGGTCAAGGGGAGCTATACAAAAATGTCTGTCTTCCTTTCCGGGCTGCGAAGCACTGCCGTAAGGCAGAACCCCCGCCCGGGAGGGCGGGGAGGCTTCACAATTCAGGGAGGTTTCGAAGCTAATATGTCTGGGCATTCAAAGTGGAGTTCGATTAAGCACAAGAAGGGCATAACAGACGCAAAGCGGGGTAAACTCTTTACGAAGTTGATTAAAGAGATCACTGTTGCTGCACGCTTGGGAGGAGGAGATCCAGATACCAACCCGCGTCTGCGCACCGCCATTGCCACAGCCAGGGCAGAGAATATGCCCAAGGACAATATTAAAAGGGCTATAAAGAAGGGGACCGGAGAAACGGGAGATGTTACCTACGAAGAGATCTATTATGAAGGATACGGTCCTGGCGGCGCGGCTGTTTTGGTTGAGTCCCTCACCGACAATAAAAAGCGCGCAGTGGCTGACATTCGTTACATCTTTAGCAAGTCTGGAGGGGGACTGGGTGAGGCCGGCTGCGTGGCCTGGATGTTTGAAAAAAAGGGGCTGTTTGTGTTTGAAAAGAAAGAGACGGATGAAGAGGCGCTCA
>JAUWXJ010000186.1 GCA_030616425.1 Desulfobacterales bacterium
TCATGGGTGGCAGGAACAGCGACAAAGGTTTTGACAAGGTCCCCGTAGAGGATGCGGTGCCCTATGCCTGCGAGGATGCTGACTTAACCTTCATGGCTTATGAGGTGCTCAAACCCAAACTCCGGAAGGGTCGCTTGGACAGCCTTTTCAAAGAAGTGGAGATGCCTCTCATACCGGTCCTAGTGGACATGGAAATGTCTGGAATTTGCGTAGATAGGGGTCGCCTGCAGGCCGCGTCAAAAGAATTTGAGCGTCAACTGCTTGAAATAGAGGATCGAATATACGCCATTGCCGGAGAGAGTTTCAATATCCAATCACACAAGCAGTTAGGTCGGATACTCTTTGAAAAACTAAAGCTCCCGAGTAAAAAAAAGACAAAAAAGAAAACCGGCTATTCTACGGATGTAGAGGTCCTCACCGCGCTGTCAGTGGAACATGAACTCCCTGGGCTTGTCCTTCAATACCGGTCGCTTGCCAAGCTCAAGTCGACCTATGCCGACTCGCTTGTGGATCTCATACATCCGGAAACCCAGCGCATCCATACCTCGTACAATCAGACCGTCACCGCCACCGGCCGTTTAAGCAGCAGTAACCCCAACCTTCAAAACATTCCTATACGGACCGCAGAGGGCCGTAAGATCCGGGCAGCCATTGTTCCGCGGAGAGGCTGGACCATGCTCTCTGCAGACTATTCTCAGATAGAGATTAGACTCCTTGCCCACTACTCACAGGATCCCATCCTGATCGAGGCGTTTCAAAAAGATGAAGATACCCACGCACGCACAGCAGCCGAGGTTTTCCAACTACTGCCGGGTATGATTACACCGGAGATGCGCCGTCAAGCCAAGGTCATCAACTTCGGGATCATCTATGGTATGAGCCCTTTCGGGCTCTCCAGGGAGTTGGGTATTAGTCATAAGATGGCAAGGATCTACATTGAAAATTACTTTCGCAGATATAAAGGCGTCAAGCTCTTCATAGAAGAAACCAAAGAGGAAGCGCGCAAAGCGGGCGAGGTCACCACGCTACTGGGCCGCCGTCGCTCGCTGCCCGATATTTTAAGCAAGAACCGCATGGCTCGTGAGTTTGCTGAGCGCACCGCGGTCAACACACCCCTTCAGGGCTCGGCAGCTGACCTCATTAAGGTGGCCATGGTACGGATATATCAAGCCCTTGAGCAAGAAGGCTTAAAAGCCAAGATGCTGTTGCAGGTCCATGACGAATTGGTCTTCGAGCTGCCGCCTCAGGAAGTAAAGGCTGTGGGAAAACATGTCACCCAGATCATGGAAGGGGTTTACCCGCTGAGAGTGCCGCTCAAGGTTGGCATTAAGAGAGGTCAGAACTGGGCCAAAGCGCATTAAACCTCCTCTTCTTCGATACTGTGGTCTATTATCGCCTCCTTAACACTCCTGTAAATATTCTTAAAGGTTTCATCAAAGGAAGTAGGCGTGACACGCCCCACCTCAATAAACTTCGCCACGATCTCTTTCGTCACCTTAAGGACCTGTTCGTCAATCGATCTCATATGCGCCTCCAGCAAGTTTACACCATCTCAAGCTTTTGCCCATCCAAATATAGGGACTGGGAGGTGTTTTCTCGGGTCAAATCGAAAAACCCGCAAAAAACATACCGCTGGTACGATATTGAAGCCCTTGCGGTTCATTGCCTCTCAAGAGATTTTATACCACATATGGAGATTTCGTTACAAGGGCACAATACATAGCTCGAAATAACTGAACCACCCAACTTGACAAGATCAAGGCAACTAATGCGGAGGCTATGGTGTGTACGCACTCCGGTTATGCCTGGGATGCCATATACATGGTAGCAAACACCATGAAAAGGAAAGGCACAGACTCCGGCCGCCTTAAGGGATGCTATTGAAAAGACAAGAGGTTACATGGGGATTAGCGGTATCTATACTCTTTCGCCCGAGGATCACAATGGTCTGAACGTTGAGGCCATCATACAGACCAATGACGGTAATCTCATCTACCCTCTCATATCCACTGCTGGTCTCAATGTCTAAATAGACAGCCCGGTCCTTGAATGAATCAAAGAGCCGCCAAAGCTCGCCGGAAGAGAGTCTGTTCTGGAAAAAGAGAAGGTTGTTCCGGTTCTCGAGAGAGTCTTCCAGGTTTTTGCGCACAAAGGCGTCCCGGGCTGAGGAGAAGGGGGGGTGTTTTGAGTGGAGGTATTCTTTCCAGGTGAGGATGCCCTGTTTCCAGAGGCGCTGTTCGGTCTTCGGCCCGATGCCGGGGACATGGATAAAGGTATGCTCAAGCAAGGAGGGCCTCTCTGCTCTACCCTGCTCTACTTCTTATAATGAATACCCCGCTAGGTATCAGCGGCCTGTTTGGCGACTCAGCCACTACCGACCTCATGTATTCTGCAGACTTTTGAGCAGATCGAAAGCCTGATTCGGGGTAGCCCCATCATGGACAACAGCATTCAGTGCCCTCATCATGGCCACTGGATGAGGGTTTTGCCAGACATTTCTCCCTAGGTTCACCCCTATTGCACCTTTTTGTATACCATTGTAAACAAAATCAAAGACCTCCAGCTCGGTTTCGCATTTTGGGCCGCCTGCCATGACCACCGGGACCGGACACCCGTTGGTAACCTTTTCAAAATCTTCCGCGCAGTAATATGTCTTTACGATCCTCGCGCCCAGTTCAGCAGCGATACGGCAGGATAAAGCCAGGTAACGTGCAGTCCTTTTCTCAAGCTCTTTGCCAACGGCTGTAACCGCCATAACGGGGATACCACATTCCTCACACTCATTGACGAGCATTGCCAGGGATTCTAGGGTTTGCTTCTCGTAATCAGTCCCCACAAAAATGGAAAGACCAACAGCCGCCACGTTGAGCCGGATCATTTCCTCTACGGAGGTGGTGATAACCTCATTCGACAGGTTCTCACCGACGACACTGGTGGCCCCCGAAACCCTCAAAATGATGGGGGTACTAACATCCGGGGATAAGCAGCTGCGTATGACACCTCTCGTAACAAACAGGCCATCAGCATAAGGTAGGAGGTCCCTGACCGTTTCACCAGGTCTCTCAAGACACCGGGTTGGACCCTGGAAATAACCATGATCTATAGGAAGAAACTGGCAGTGTCCGTCCGGCTTGATCAGCCGGGAGAGGCGATTTCTCATCCCCCAATCAAGGTTGTCAGCCCCTTTAATCGATTTTTTCTTTGTGCCTTTGTGATCCGAAGGCATCTCGGATACATCCCTTGCCTCCAAAACTCCTGCTGCATCTGGCATAGCTACATCCTCCCTATTTGGATTACCTCTATCTTTGGGGTTCAATAATTACCTTAATCGCCTCCCGTGCCTCAGCTACCAGTTGAAAGCCCTTGCTCGCCTCTGATAGGCTCAGCCGGTGCGTAATCATGTCATTGATGCGCACACGCCGGGCACGAATAAGCTCCAAGGCCGTCACATGGTCTGCTGGGCTTCCAGCATAAGAGGTCGTCAGGGTTACGTCGTTTCGAAAGAATAGATCATTCACGGAGATGGGAAGGGTAACACCCTGATCCGTTGGTGCAAAGAATAACACTGTGCCTCCGCGTTCCACTGATTCAAGGGCTTGAAGGTTGGCGGACTCGGCTCCGGTGCACACAAGCACCTTATCCGCCAGCCAGCCGTCATTGACCTTGCGTACCTCAGATGGAATGTCCTTGTCGGCGTGTATTACCACATCGGCCCCAAAGGCCCTGGCTGCCTCCAGACGGGCCTCGCTGATATCTGTAGCCAGTACCCGGCCTGCACCCATAGTGCACGCAAGCTGTATATGTAACAGGCCCGCAATACCGCTGCCGATCACCAGCACTGCCTCGCCCGGCTGTAGACTTGCAATCCTTTGCGCGCGCAGCACACAGGCCAGAGGCTCTGTAAAGGTGGCCTCCTCAAAGGAAACCTCATCTGGAATCAGGTACACGCCACGATCTACGTTGATGGCCGGCAGTCTCACGTATTCGGCAAAGCCGCCAGGATCAAAATTGGTGCTCCGAAGGGTATCACAGGCCGTATGATGTCCGCTGAGGCAGTACCGGCAGGTGTTGCACGGAACGTGGTGGGATGCAACTACCCGATCTCCCTCCTTGTAACGATCAACCCCCTCCCCTACTTCAACGACCTCTCCGGCAATCTCGTGGCCGAGCACAAGAGGCGCCTTATTGATTCGATACCACTCCATCACGTCGCTGCCGCAGATGCCGCTGGCGAGGACCTTCACCAGCATCTCGCCGGGGGCGATCTTCGGCCGCGGGCGCTCC
>JAUWXJ010000008.1 GCA_030616425.1 Desulfobacterales bacterium
GAACTGAGGTCCCGAGGTCATATACTTGATAAGCAAGGCGTTACATATTCAACACTCTCTTAATCCGCTTCATGTATACTGCCGTCTGGTGGAAAGAGGGTTAGGTAAGAGGTTATCTATCTCAATATGTAGATCCTACGAGATCTGCATATACAGTTGGCTGTGTTGGCTTACTGTAATTACAGTGCAGATTGGCAGGTCCATAAAGCTAACAAAAGGCATTTTAACTTGAGGGCTTCGTTTACCCTAACGTTGCAAAAGTCGAGGATGATGCAGAAGTGGAAATACACAAGAACAGCAGCGACGTTGCTCATAGCAATCGTCATCATCGTGATCCCCAATCTAGCACTGGCGGTGCCGAAGTTGCAGCTTTACATTCCGGGTGCCACCTATGACACGAATACTGAAACATGGATGTACCCTGGCTTTGAATACGATTTGTGGGCAATTGGTGCTGATAATGTTGAAAACCAGACTATTTGGGACGTAACGCTTGCTGCGGCGGTAAAATCAGACCAAACCGGAACAATAACAATACGACCGTATCTGACTGAAGAAATTCTGGGAGAACCATTGGTCGGTGCATTTGTTGAAGACGGTATCCCTGTTAAATCAGATGGCAAAAAGCTTCCGACTCACGACATCTATCCGAGCGATTTCTGGGAATACCAACTTGGGAATTTTCTTCTGGATGAGTCAGGGATACCGGACTTCACAGAGGGCTATGATCCTGAAAATCCGGAACCTACAAATGCTTGGGGGAAAATAAATGAATACCATGTCACTGTGACGGGTGGGTATGATTGGGTGCATTTTGATTTATACAACCATATTGTAGGTGATAACCACGCATTGTTTGCACCTTTTTCCCATGATGCCGATGCGGAGGACGGTATCCCCCCCATACCCGAACCAGCTACGATGCTGCTTCTGGGCACGGGGCTCATCGGCTTGGCAGGCGTTGGACGTAAAAAGTTCAAAAAAACAGAAGTTTAATGAGAGGCCCAATAAAGAGAATCTTAGTATTTTTATGTTCAATGATGCTGATCCTGGGTCTGTCAGGAATTGCTGGAGCTACAACTTATACTTTTGATGTGGATGTGGGTGTTTTGGAGCATGACTACTATTACATCTACGGCATAGATTGGGAATTACCGACAGGAGAAGTCATCGAGGGGGCTTCATTATCCTTCAACCAGATCAAAAATTTGTATGACGATACAGAGACCTTGTACGTTCATCTTTTAGACTACTCGGCTGCCGGGCTGACCATAGGTATGGAGGACAGTACAGTAGTCAATGACAATTACTTTGATTATTACACAGGTACTAATATTCACCTATTTACCTGGAATATATCACCAACACCAAAGGATCTCACGTATAACTTTGATTCTTCTGAGGTGACTACTTTGATCACTTATTTAGCAGATGGAAATTTTGGACTCGGGTTCGATCCGGATTGCAAGTATTCTTTCAATGAAATTACCTGTACCTGTTGTGGTACCTGTTGTGTCACAGCCCCCATTCCCGAACCGGCAACCATGTTACTTTTTGGTACCGGGCTCATCGGGTTGGCTGGATTGGGCAGGAAGAAGTTCTTCAAGAAATAGAATAGTTTCACGATTTCATAAGACGTAGCTATGTCGTTTGAATTAAGAAAACTTGGCTACAGAATACGAGATCCTGAAGCCGCCACCATGTTACTTCTCGGCACAGGGCTCATCAGCCTGGCTGCCTTTGGAAGGAAAAAGTTTAAAGAGGGGAAGTTAGTCAAATAGTTGGGACAGTGAACACACAAAGAACCAATAAACCAAAATAAAGGGAGGTGATAGAAGAACTTGGTGGCAGGTACCTCTCGAAAATCACTACCGCTTCGAACAAACGAAGTGATTACAGGACAGGAGGTATCAAGGCGAAATCAAAGCTCGCAACTTGAGAATTAAAAAAACTAAATCGTAAAAAGAGAGGAGACAAAAAGAGATGCGAAAAGTAACAGTCCTAACGCTGGTGTTAGCGTTTGTTATGTTCTTAGGCGTGTCATCGGTGCACGCCATTGGTGTGTCCCCATTGATTCCAGGAACAGGTGGAAATGTGAGGCTGAATATGAGTTTTGCGGGATTTGAATTCACACCGATCAACATTCAAGGTGCACCTGCTTCCTGGGCTATAGGTTGGGATCCAGCTGGCTTAGCAGGCCAGCCCGATTTCTATGTTTATGACAGTTTGACCATGACAGCTCAAGCGGCTGTTTGGGATCCTGCGGTGCCAAATTTTGGTGTATTTTTTGCTGCAAACCCCGTTTTTGCTTATGGAGTTGGCCGAGTGACAACCATAGAGTACCAGGCGCCTGGTTCTCAGAGCTACGAGCTGGTGGCTGACCCTAGGGATAGTCCGAGCGATTCTGGAGGAGGGGCATACGATACGCAAACACAGGTTACTGTTTCGGTAAGGGATTTGGTATTATCAGGTATAGCGCCAGGTCCTTCAATTGGCACGTTGATCACTATCTTCATGCCGGGTACTGGTCAGTTTGACATGGTGGAAGATGCATCGGTTGATTTCGACCCGGCAAACCTTCCAGGCCCTCTAGGCTATCTAGGTGAATTAGATACTGCCCATTACGATCCATTATTAGCTGGGTCAACAGATTATTATGACCCTGTAGCTGGTGTAGGGGCAGCTCCTAGTTCTGCTGTAACCCTTAATGCTGGGGGAGATGCAGGTGAGTCTCTGTGGCTCCAGCTAACACAAAACCCCAATCCGGCAACAAACTTTACAACGAATGATGTGTGGACTACACCTCCAACCGATCCTGTTTTCATTAATCATCCTGGTCTTGGGCTTATACAGGTTTTTACCGGCGGGACGAGTGGTTTCAGTTCCGGCTCGGATCAACTGGTATTAACAGGACTGGGCACTGGGTATCCACTTTTTGCCCCATACGCAACTTTTGATATGCAAGGGACTTTGAGCTATGGCCCAACTCTCACTGGTGTTCCTGCTGAAGATGGTAGCACTTTTACTTTTCAGAATCCGGTTGGCTCAGGTCCTACTAGCGCAGGTGGCCCCACAGTTCCCGAACCAGCTACGATGGTTCTTTTGGGCAGCGGTCTGCTGGGCGTTGCGGCGTTTGGAAGGAAGAAATTTTTCAAGAAATAAAATCGTTTGACGATTTTATAAAACGTGACTGCGTCACTTATGCGAACTGCCCGGGCTAATAGTTGGGGCAGTTCACAACCTTAAAGAAAAAAGCCGCCCAGGCGTGAATGCTTGGGCGGCTTTTTTGGGGGGACGAAAATCCGGCGAGGCAAGCATCAAACATCTCGAACAAGCCAAGCCTGCTTCGCGATCCAATTGCAAACCAGTCCGGAATGAGCGGAGAGAGGGGTCCGGAATGCGAAATTGGTAAGCTCTTATCTTGAATATCGGCCCGGGGACAATATGCCGCCCGGGTCCAGTGCGTCTTTTAGTCTTTCCACCACATCCCAGAAGACGTCCTTTCTTCCAGTCAATTCTGCCATAGACTGAATGCCAAAGCGATAAGGAATATAACCTGCTTTCATGCACTCACTCAGTAATTCCTCATAACATGCATTGGCCCTTTTGGTCTCGTCCGGGTCATCCTTATCGTAGAGAATGGGAAGCGTGCAGTCAAAGGCCCGTGGGGTCACAGTGGTAAATGTTATACACGGTTCAAAGCCGTGCCTGGCAAAAATGGGTTGAATGATGCTTATGAATTCTTCTGCATTTTCTCTTGTCATGGGAACGACAGGAGAAAACCAGATAAGACCGCAGTTGTCTTTGGCCGGGTTAATGTCTTTGGCGGGAGGGGTTTTCTTTGCTCGCCAATACGGGCTTGCAAGCGACACCTCGCTTGGCTTACCTCTTAGAATGCCATGGGATGGTTTGAGGACTCTCAGCATCTCGGGTATGTTCATTCCCAAAAGGAGCCCAAAAAGTCCTTGAAACCGTTCCAGGAGAAGCAGGGCTTTGTCTGATACGAAATTTAGCCGCGCTACCTCTCCACGCAGCGTTCTTCTGATCACCTTCTTTGCTGCCCTGACTTCCTCTTTGGTGCCATATAATGCTCCAACCCCATTCCATGCGCCAACCTTTTTTGTCCTGGCAATTGACTTGCTTACCTCATCATCAAGGGGCGCCTTTCCCGACATCTCTTTCCACGGATACCGGCTAAGCATAGTTAAGACACGGTTTCTATGAACCAGATTTACCGAGCTTCTGATCACGTTGTTCAACAGCAACCATCTTACAGCATCAATCAGTGGCCCCAGGTCGCTTTCATTGTCGCAAGAAAAATAACATGCTTCAAAATGTTCCGGTTCAGGCATGAGCCAGATGCCGATTTTGGTTACAATGCCAAAATTGGATTGGGTAAAAATACCATCCAGATAAGGACCGACTCCCCATTTAAATGTATGCGTGGCCTTTGCGTTTTCATAGTGACCGAAACTCGTTCGCAAAACCTCGCCGTTTGCCAGGACGACCTCCATGCCACTTACGTACGCAAAGTGATCGCCATAAGGAGAAATTCCATAACCGCGCTCCACAGTGTTACCCAGGACACTACAGCTGGGTCCGGAACCAGTCGGATCCATCATGAGGCCGGTCCGGTGTTTGTGCAGGTATTCATACAACTGGTGCTGTGTCACCCCCGGTTCGATTACAGCATAGGCAAGTTCTCTATTGACCTCAATAATGCGATTCATCCGGCTCAGATCGACAATGACATTGTGTCCCCGAACAGGATTTGCAGAACCGTAGCCCCAATTATTACCAGTACTTATAGGATACAGGCTAATCTTGAAATCGTTTGCAATTTTAACTATTTCTTGAACATCTCTAACTGAGTTCGGCAGCAATACAGCGTCAATAACTCGGAGAACAGGAATGGTAGAGTAATGATACCTTTCGAGTTGCGCGTCAGATGTAAGGGTGTATTCTCTACCTATTGCCTCTTCAAATGCTTTGATGGCTTCTTGGAGCATGACCTTGATCCTTTCTTTCTTGGATTATCGCTTCAAATTTAACTTCTTTGACGGAAGAATAAATATGCCTTCATTCAGGTCGTCATTTTTTCTTCAATAACATGACAGAAGGAAGAATAATCATATCCCCCATCACAGCAGTGATCATGATAAATGCAGTCAACATACCAAAAATGATTATTGGAACAAAACTGCTCAGGTTCAATACAGCGAATCCGATACAGAGAATCAGGGAGCTGGTTATGATTGCCCGTCCCTTCGTAAGAATGACAAGTTCCAACGACTTATTCATTGACAACCCCTGTGTTCTTTTTATTTTGTACTCGGAAAGAAAGTGTATGGTGTCATCCACGGCAATGCCGAGCGCCACAGCGGCAATCAGGGCCGTAGCGTCATTGAGAGGTATTCCGACAGCTCCCATGATCCCGAAATTGAGAATTATTGGGAACAGGTTGGGTATAAAGCTCAAACAGCCAATTGCAACCGACTTTAGCACTAAGAACATGATAACACCGATAATCCCGGCGGCAAGACTTAAGCTGTAGACCTGTCCTTTTACCAGGGCGTCAATGGTATTAATGTCCTGCACTGCCCTGCCTGTAATTTGTATGTCGAGGCCGGTAGGCTCCATATCGGCCAAAAAACTCTGTATCCCCCTAATAATCCTTTCCTGCCCGGCAGTGCTGTGTTCCGAGATTCTGACCGCTATCCTGGCATGGTCGTATCCATCATTGATAAAGTCCTCAATGTCATCAGAGTCGTAAAGAAGGAGATACTGGGAGACCATGTCCCGTTTTTTGGGTATCCTATAGTATCGATGGTCTTCGTTATGGAATGACTCGTTCATATCCTTTATAAAATCGACAAAAGAGGTGGCTACATCCACACCTTTTAAGGATTTTATATAGCGCTGGAGCCCGTCAATGACCTGTAGATTCGCAGGTTCCTTAAAGGCATCTACCTCTTTGGCCTTCAACGAAATATCGATGGAACCAACGCCGCTTAATCTTTTCTCAACGAAATCAAGAGAGGTGCGAACCGGGCTCGACGACTTGAAATATTCTATCAGGTTGGTCTCTGTTTTGATCCTGGTTGCAAACAAACAGGCAGCCAACACAATGATACAACTCGACACGGCTATCACTCTGTGATGTCGCTGCACCAGCCTGTTGATACTCCCCAGCGCATTGGTTAAGCCTCTCCGGGCTTGATAGTCTTTATAGATCTTTTCCGGTGAAAAGAACAAAATAAGTGGGGGCAGCAAGAAAAAGGAGTATATAAACTCAAAAACCATCCCCGCAGATGCCATCCAGGCAAACTCTTTTATTGGCGGGATTTTGCTTACGGAAAGGGATAAAAAGCCGATTGCTGTGGTGACGGTGGTCAGAAAACAGGGGAGCGCAACCTTCTTGAGTACGTGGGCCAAGGCTTGGCGTTTATCAGGGATTTTGTCAAGGACTCGCTTTTCCATATGCGAGAAGATATGGACTGTATCACAAAGGGCCAGTGCCATGACGAGCGGCGGCACGATGACAGTAACGTTGTTCAGGGTAATGCCGCTCAGCACAAAGAGCCCCATGGTAGATGCCATGCACGCGGAAATATTGGCCACTGCCAGCAATGTCAACCTGAGATTTCTGAAAACCGCCAAAACCGTGAGTGCGATTAAGACATAGGTGATGGGAATGAACTTTGCGATGTCTCTTTTCATGTATTGGCTAAGGCTCATATTGGTCGTTGTCCAGCCGGCTAAGTAAAACTTTTCAACATCTTTGTGGTAATGTTCCAGGATTCTGCGGGTCCTGGCGATCAACCTTTTTCGGTAATCTTCGTCATCAGGACGGTCATAGGTGAATACCACGATGGCCGCCGTGCGAGCGTCAGGGGATATGAGGTTCTTTACATACAAAGGATTGTTGATGGCCTCTCTTTTTAGTCTTTCCAGTTCATCTTTGTTCTCAGGAACATCTTTCAGAAACTTCTTCACTTCAAAATAATCTGGACCACCCTCAATATCGTCTGCATTAGCCAGGCTTATGACATCCCGGACCTCTTCGATATTCTCCAGTTCCTTTGTGATATCCTTAATAAGGTTTAGATTTTTCTTGGTAAATATGTCAGGCTGTTCAAAGGCAATAACAAAAAACTCGTCATTTCCGAATATCTCTTTAAATCTATCATAAAATTCAACATCGGGATCATCTTCTAAGGTAAAGTAATCGACGTTGTTGACAGTCTTTACGAAGGGGGAAAAAGCAATGAAGGGCAAGGCGAAAGCAAGGGAAGCTATGAGAAATAATATGGGATGCTTGGTAACCGAATCGAATATGCTTTTAGTCATGTCAGATGTCTAATCACTTGACTTATGGTATTAAATCAAAACTATCTCTCGCCCGCTCCCTGCGGTCGCTAGAGCCCACAGAGTTCGCTGAGACTACAATTTCTTGACCTGATTTTTTGACCCCGGTTAAATAAGCCGCACATTTAACGGGGCAAGGAGGAAAAATCAGGTCAAACCGTCAGACCGCCCCAGGCGGAGCATTTATGATTCTGTTAATACCGTCTTTAAGCAAAGATTCATTGAAATTTATCAACAAACCAAGCGGCTTTTTGGCTAAACGCAAATAGGTCCCCGGTGGAATAGTTAGGGGCATTCCACGGGGCAGGCAAAAGATAGCTTTTTATTTACCCTGTTTAGTAAAAGCAAACAATCAATGCCTTGAACAATCATGAATAACGGGTTTTATGTTCAATTATCCTTCTAAGAATCATCTACTTAACAGGGTGTACCTCCTGCACTTTCTCCACAGACTTCAGTTCCACAATGATCGTATCCTTGACCATAAGATCTATCCGGAATCCTTCCTGATGAACCTTTTGCCCCCGATAAAATATAGGAAGAGCCACTTCAGATTGGACCCTAACTCCCATGTGTTCCAGTTCGATAACCATACAGGATTGGCCTGCCCTGTTAAGTATAAACATTCAATTCAATCAAAGAACTTTTTATTCTGTTTCGAATGTATTGTTTGCCAAATGTTGTCTTAAGATACTTTTCTCTATGTACAGCATCATCCTGATGTAAGCAGGCTTCATAGTAGGCCAAGGTTAGAGGCCTCCTCTTAGCGGTTGATTGAACTCTCCCGGCATTGTGTTCATCAACTCTTCGTTTTAAGTCATCTGTGAATCCCGTATAGAATTTTCCATCTTTCTCACTGAGCAGAACATATACGTAATACATTTTGTTTACTTAACAGGGTAAAACTCTAACAAACCCGGTCCCAACTTCTTATGCACGTTGATAGCAGCCTTGATGATCTGGGATGAAAGTTGGTTTAGCTCCATAATAATTTCATTTCCCGCTACGGCGGGATAGCCGGTTGAGGTGAATCCTCCTCTCAAGGATTCACCTCAAAACTCTGTGGCTCTGTGAGCTCTGTGAGAGATAATCTTTGCGTCCTTTGCGTCTCTGTGAGAGATATTGACTTATATAGAATACTTGAAGCTCAGGAAAACCTGATCGTTTGCATCATAAAAGCCCATCAAGGTATCAGTGTCTCCCCCAAACAGATTAAGCCCGAGGGTAATCTCAAGGTCGGGTACATATTTGCACACTATTTTCGGGTAAATGTAATGGCTCTTGTCGGACAGACTGTAATTGTAACGGAAAACAGCCTCAAGGTTTCCCCGCCAGAACTCCTTGGTTATTTCACCATTTAATGAAGTGTTGTCTCTTCTGAAATAGAGGATGTCGTCCGCATAGCCGGAGATAATCTGATGTGAAAATTGCACATTGATATACCAGTCGCTCTCTCCTGAATAATCGGCTCCCAGAACATAAAAAAAGACAGGTTTTCTCACCGAGGTCAGGCTGCTCGTAAGGAAGGACTGTTGATCAAAATAGGCCGCCTCTCCCCGCAGGCCGATCTCTTTGGCAGTAGTTTCAAACTCAAAACCGTACACGTGAGACCTTTTGTAGGTGACCTCTATGTCTTCTTCTGTCAAGGTTGCAGCTGCCAGGGCATTAGACAGATCTTCAAGTGAAGACGGGTCCTCGACCATCAGGTTCTTGATAGGAAAACTCTCATAATAGGGGAGGTCCTCCCATGCGTAAAGGTAACTCAACGAGATATCACATTCGTCAATGGTGCTTGATACCCTGGCGCCCCATTCCCCGTTTTCAAATGTTCCGGCAGGCTTGTTTTCGCGAACAGAGCGTCCTTCCAGGTAATCCTTAAGGACAGTAGAGAGGCTGGAATCACGAACATCTTCTTTGAGGTGTTGATAAACGGCCCAATCGGTCCCGAAATAATCGATGCGAGACGGCTCAAAGAAGGGGATATAGACCCCCTCCAAGGCATGGGAATCACCAAACACCCGGATTCTGGCCATCCAGTTGGGGATTTTGCGATCCTCGATATCAGGGATGATAAACTCCCTCAGGTCATGAGAATTGAGGTTGTCTACCGGGCTGATCTGATCGGTCTTGCCCCAGCGGATAATCTGTTTGCCTATCCTGAATTCATAAGGCCCTTGTGACCAATAAAGATAACCCTCAAAAAGGTCGAGGTCATAATCCTTTGCATAATGGTCAGGGCCAAACCAGAGATAATCGGATTCTACAGAAGCCAGCACATGGCGTTTACTTTTTTCCGGTGCCTTGATAGAGGATCCGGATCCTTTGTCGAAAGTCCATTTCCCTTCCACCCTGATCCTGTTGCGGAAAGCCTGGGACTGTTCATTTTCCTTGTCATCCTTTGTATCAAGGGCCCCTTTTGCCTGAACAAATCCCCCTAAGTCGAAGGCCCTTTCTTCAGGTAGGGTCTTCTCCTGAACAGAAGCATCCTCGTGTATAGTAGAATCTGCCAAGATTATTATGTCTTTGGTTTCTGTTTCCTTGGGTAAAGGCTCAAGGGATTTGCTCGGCTTCTGTTCGGGCAGAACTTCTGCTCTTTCCTTGATAATGGGCTGCGGGGGCGGGGGCGAGATTTCCTTGTTTGCGGATTTCTGATAGGCTACGGGTTGTTTTTCTCGGAAATATGGTTTTATATCTAAAACTATACGGTGAGAGGAAATACCACTTGGGGCAAGATAGAAGATACGTTGCAACTCTCCTTCCTTGAGGTCCAAAACTATTCGGACCGTTTCGTCATTGTATTGTGCAAATCGGATCCGTCTTATTGTCTTCCCCTCTACATTTTTCTCCTGACGCACCAGGGGCAAGATACAATCGTCAATATCTACTACCAGGCGGTCTGGCCCTTTAAGGCTAAAGAGCCGGTACTCGGGTTTGTGACTAAGATCAATAGCAACCCTTTCAAAGGACTTATGTCTCCCGAAGCGTACGTCAGAAACAGTGTTCTTGGGCATACTCCAGGAATAGGAATAGAGGCCGAAGACTATAAAAACCGCCAGAAAGAGACAACAGCCTGTTTTATAAAATTGTGCGGGGTTCATTGCGATCTGGGAAATCCCGACCTTTGGGCGGGATCAGAGAAAATTGGCTCTGCCGTCAAGTGCTTGGATTGTTTTTGAATTTCAAATTTCAAATTTCCAGGTTCTGCCTGGTGAATACACGATCCTCCAGGTGAGTGTTGTAAACTACATTCCTGGTTTTCAGAATCGTTTGATGTTTTTTCCGCAGGTCTTCCATGACCACTTCTGTCTCAGTCCATATATTTTGGACATTTTCTAATCTATTAACCCTGTATTTTTTGATTAATTTTCCTTTCTTGTCAAGATACTCGACCATAATAGGGACATATATCTTCTTGGCAACCCAGCTCTTGATCAAAGAGTACTGAGAATCGGTCTCTTTCTTGGGTCTGCTCTCCAGCACCCAGCAATCTATATTACCTACTTTTTCTTCGTCCACAATCTCGTGGTCGGAATCCTCCACCGGCCTTCTCTCCATATCTTCATACGTAAAGTCTGTATTAACAAAACGGTGTCCCTTTTGAGACGACACAACGCGCCGCGTACGCCTCAACGCCGGCAGATACAGAAACTGCTCGGTAACGCCACCCCCCTTCTCTATGGAGAGAAAACCGGTGCCTTCAATGTCTGCCGGTGAATGAAATCGGATAAGTCTTTTTTGCAGTGGGCCATAATCTTTGGTGTATATTGTAAACTCCCGCACTCTTTTCCGGCCACTCTTGTTAATTAGTACCATGGTTGCCCTGGCCAAAGAGTCATTACCATTCTCGCGGTCATAGACCAGCTGGGCCAATGCTTTTCCGGATAGACGAAACCCGTCTTGTGCGGAATTGGAATCTGCGAATGAAGGTGTAGAAAAAAGGCTAAAAGCAGCAAAGAATGAAAGCACGAAAGGTATTATTATTGAATTAAGTTTATCATTCATTGGTTCAATTGGTGGCGCTGGGTTTTATGTACTGGTAAGGTTTTCTCGCCCGCCCGCTCTGCTCGCTCTGCTTGCTCGAGTCGCAGAGGGCACAGAGGGGACTGACACAGACCTTATCTCACACAGAGATCACAGGGGCACAGAGTTCTTATGCTGAATTGCTGACCCTGGAGGAATGGGCTTTCGCCCCAGTTGAATATGCATTGCATTCAACGGGGCAGGCATTCCACAGGGCAGGGAGGGCAATCCAGATCAAATTGCCATCCCGCTATCGCGGGAGACATACAATGTTGCCATGCTTATGTCAGGGCTCAATGTTGGCACAATCCAGGTGACAAGATTTCCGCCGCCCCGGTGGAATAGCCTTGGATTCCACAGGGCAGGCAGGCGGATGAGCGGTTTTCATTTGCCCCGATCTCATCGGGACAAATGAAAAGATCTATGACTCTGTGCTCTCTGCGTCTCTGTGGTGAATTACAGTCTTTTCTCAAAAACTCTGAGCCTCCGCGGGCTCTGCCTGCCCCGTTAAATGCGGAGCCTATTTAACTGGGGTGAGATATAGAAATACCAGGCACAACGCCGCAGATGGACTTTTTACGGAGTCGTCAACTAGTGAAGATTGGGGTATATGGATTCAATATACTCCCTTTGCTCTGGTGTTGCCTGCTCCAGGACGTTTGTCTTTTGAACAAAGAAATATCGTACGGTATCAGTGTCCATCATCCTTTCATTTTTTACTAGAGAATGTTCACCATTGGAGGCTGTTACCTGATTGTTAGTAATCCTGTAAAAGAAAGAATACAAATTGGAGTCAAAGTCGAGCGAACAGTATGTGTCTTTCAATTTTCCCAGTATGTCGTCCAAATTCAGCCTCAGGGCAACCGCCGGTGCCCTCACATTGGGATAATATTTCTCCGGACCCAGATCCTCAAAAAGAAATATCCTTTTATAAAATTCAACGTGCTTGGGATTCACCATGATGCAGAGGTCATTTACATTCTGGTACATTGCATAGCAAAACATAGCCCGACACAGATACATAAAGAGGTTTTGCCAGCGAGTTTCCTCGGATGTTGCCAGAGCTGAGATTTCCACAAGCTGTCGGTTTTCGTTTCTAAGGCTATCTAATTGCTCACGGTAGAGGGCGTCCATGGGGAGACCAAAGAGCTTGCTGTCGAATACCTGAGTCAGAGTACAGATGACCCTGAGGTAAGATTTGAAGACGAAAACCACCGTTTCAGGTAGGATATGATAAATGCTGAGAGATATCTTGAACGGGTTGGGTTCTCTTAAATAACCCAGCTTCAGGTACGACTGATAAACTAAGGAAAACGCTTGCTCAAGTTCATCCCGTGTCTCGGCAATCTTTATGCTGGGCCGATCGATGTCGTCGATTTTGTTCTGCAACAATGCTGAACGCTTGATACGAATCGAGCGCCTTCTGTCAGACGTACGATCTACTGCTAATGTTCCCATCACTTACCTCCTAACCCGGACAAGCCGGAACCAAACACGGATAGTTTAATAGTAAGGTTACGGTTGCCTGCCCGCCATCACTACGCTCAGGCGTTAGCAGGCGGGCGCAGCTCGTTTAGCGCAAAGGTTGCGCCTGACGGCTTGAAAACATTACACTTCGTGTCGGTGGTCGGTTTACGTCAAACGGCCCGCCCTAGCGCGACATCAATAAAACATTTTCTGGCAGAAAAACTACAAATTTCACAACAAATCAAAAGTTGTATTCTAATTGACAGATCAGGCGATCATTCTTTTCCCATCGCTCAAATGAACTGCCATCCCCGCCGTCAAAAAATTCTGCGGCAACCTTTATTACGACATCATCCGTCAACTTATATTCCAGGCCTAATCTCTGGGCCCAGCCCTTGTCTGAGATTTCGTAGTTCAGGGCATACTCCCATTCCAGATCCTCATTGTACTTAAATTTGATTCGACCAAGGCCGTTGTTGCGCATATTGCGCGCATAGTCTGAACTCCTATAATAATCAGGATCACTCTGTGTGGCGACTGTCCATTCCCCTGCATACTCTGCTGTTATATCGATGCGGTCATGCCCGATTTTATGGGCTAAATCCTCGGCAGTGTATGTAACACCTCCCACATAGTCGAAATAGTTATCGTCTCTGCCGCCATAGCTGTACTGAAAGATACCTTCGCCGTGGAACTCAAACTCCTTATGGGTGGTGGAAAACCCACCGCTAAAGTTAGCCACCCGAGGGTATTCCTTCACATACTTATCCGTAACCGTAATGCCCATAATATCATGTTTTTCCTCTTTAAGCACCGGTAATGGAGAAAAGCCATGAAAAACGGCCATAAAAAGGTCCCATCCTTTAAATATGGTCTTAGCCCGCGCAAGCCCCTGGACATCATAGCGCCTGGGGTAGTCCTCTTCTATGGCCACGCCGCTTTCCAGCATGGAGAAATAGTAAGTCTCCTCTTTGCTCCTCTTGCCCGACCATATAGATGTGCTGTCCGGAGCTTTACTCGGGCTGAAAAAGGGGATTGCAGCCAAAGTCAGGGTGGTTTTTCCTTATGATAGTAATCGACTGAACCAAGCCATACCCCGTAAGTTTTTTGATCTAAGGGATCGTTCAAATCCCGTGGACTGATGCGGTCCGTCGGGGTATACAGAGTGGACAGCCCCATCTGAACGATCTTCTTCCCTAGTGTGATATCAAAACTTTCCGAAGTCAGTATGAAATTGAGTTCGCTTATCTCCAGATGTCGGCGTCTGTGGTCGGTATCTCTCATAAACTGAGCCATCCCCGCATAGGTGCCTTCCTGGTTCCCACCCTCTGCCCATCCGGCAGCATCGAAAATATACTTTTCTCGTACTACCTTAGTCTCCCATTCCAGCCTGTAGTCAACAAAGACATCCTTAGTATCTCTATCTTCATCTTCCTGTACCTCGAAATCATCAAATTGAAAGATCACCCGGGGAATAAGAGTCCCCTCAAAACCATCCACCAGATCTTTAAGAAAGCCGGGCTGCCCAATTTCTTTATCTTTCCCAGGCTTAGCGGTGCCCCCGATCTCCAGGAAATAGAGAAAAATGGGGACACTCTTGACATAAACGGGGAATAAAGGGTGACGTTATCCCCGAGCCCGCTACCATGTTACTTCTTGGCACAGGGCTGGTTGGGCTGGTTGGATTTGGTAGGGAGAGGTTCTTCAAATAAAATTGTTATAAAATCGTTTCACGATTTTATTTCACGATTTTATGAAACGTGACTATGTCACTTGTTCGGGTTCATGGGGTTCATCGGGTTATTTGAGTTTCTTGAGTTGAGAATCGGCAAACCTTGAAACCCAATAAACGGGCAAGAACAAGAAGCCGCTCAGGGGTGAATTCCTGGGTGGCTTTTTTGTGTGAAAATTCGGGCGGTAATCCGAGAAGCTGCTGAACGTTCAGGCTGCGAGGAGGTTTAGAGCAAAATTTTTCGCAATAATCATAAAGTGTTTATCAAGGGTGAGTAAGGACAGATCGTTTTCGATGGCGAGTTGGGCTATTATGAGATCTACGACACCCAAGGTGTAGCCTTTTCGCGCCAAGTCATATCCCATCTTGCCAGCGTCGACGTATGTTGCAGGCGATTGATAGACCATTTCCATTGTTTCGAATAGCTCTGACACTATGGTCAATTCTTTGGTGGTCTTAGCTCCCCGTAGCAACTCCAGAGTGATGATACCTGTCCCGGTGGCTCGCCCTTCCCGAAGTAACGTGGCCACCAGCTCGTGCCGCTCAGGATCTTTCCTTCGGAAAAAGTCGATCCACGCCGAGGTATCCACTAACACTCTATCGGCCATGACGTGCATTGTCCCAGTCGTCGGAAAACTCGAGTGAGCCTGTTTCCTCAATTAGACGCTCGATCTTCTGTCGCCTAATGAACTCTTTGAGGGCACGTGCCACGACTTCAGTCTTAGTACGAACCCCAGCCAGCCGGACAGCCTCTTCAAGCAGCTTTTCGGGTATGTTCAAAGTAGTTTTCATCATCCATCTCCATATGTTAGTATTGTATGTATAAAAACATGTAATATGAACGGATGTCAACAAAAATATGGGTACATGGATTGGCATACCCTGCAGATTCTGCTGTAAATCGTGGGACCAACACCCATCCTCGAGCCCGGCACTATGCTGCTGCTTGGCACGGGCCTGATCGGACTGGCTGGATTTGGCAGGAAGAAGTTGTTTAAGAGCTCATAGCTCAAAGCTGATAGCTGACAGCTCATAGCGTGTATAGCTGATAGCTCGAAAAAAAGGAAAAAAAGGGGGACGTCCTTAAAGGAAAAAAAGGGGGACGTCCTTAAATAATTCAGTTGACACGTCTTGCAGGATAGTGGTATGAGGTGGTATGCCAAGATCAGCTCGACTGGACGCACCAGGGGTATTACATCATGTTATTATCCGTGGAATAGAGCGTCGTAAGATATATTGGGATGGCAAGGATCGGGATGATTTTATTGACCGGTTGCGCACAATCTTACCGGAAGCAAGGATGGCGTTTTATGGATGTGCATTGATGTCAAATCATGCCCATTTTTTGTTTCGTACTGGCGATGTAGGGCTATCAACAGTGATGAGGCGACTGCTGACAGGCTATGCTGTGAGCTTTAATAGAAGGCACAAGCGTCACGGACAGCTTTTTCAGAACCGATACAAGTCTATTATCTGCCAAGAGGATGCGTATTTGAAAGAACTGGTTCGCTATATTCATTTGAACCCGTTGAGGACAAAACTGGTTGCCGGCATTGGAAAGCTCAACCAATACAAATACAGCGGTCATAGTGCATTGATGGGTAAGAGGAAATGTGAGTGGCAGGACACAAGATATGTGCTGTCGTATTTTTCAAAGCAGATTGCTGTGGCGAGGAGGCGCTACCTTTCTTATGTAGAAGCTGGTATTGACCAAGGCCGCAGGCCGGAGCTGGTTGGAGGGGGGCTGATTAGGAGTCTTGGTGGTTGGGCTGAGGCGAAGAGGCTGCGGTTAAGGGGTCAGGATCGCGTTAAAGGAGACCAACGGATACTTGGTGACAGTGATTTTGTGCTGGACGTGCTTGCAGAGGCTGATGAGAAGTTCGATCGGTATTATGAGTTAAAGAGTTTAGGCTACGATCTGAACAAGGTGGCGGCCAGGGTAAGCGAGATGTATGGCATAGATGAGAGGTATATTTTGTCGAAGGGCCGCCAAAGGCAACGGGTTGATGCCAGGAGTTTGCTTTGTTACTGGGCTGTAAGGGAGTTGGGGATGTCCTTGACTGAACTGGCCAGACACTTCGGGATGTCTCCTTCTGCGGTCAGTTATGCAGTGGCACGAGGCGAGGTCATTGCTAGAGAAAACAATTATCAGCTCCTCGAGTGATTTATTGAATTACTTAAGGACGTCCCCCTTGGTGCCAAAGTTAACTTAGCCTCTATCTCTATTCAAGCATTTTATCTTGGTAAGCACTGTTTGAACCTCATCCACAATCTTCTTGAGAGACGGCTCATTGCACGGTACGTGATTTTCGGGATTTTGAACCGGGTGGTGATGCCAATATCGATAATTGTCATAACCCCAAATACGTTTTGCGCCTTGTACCAGTGCAAAGCTCTTCTTACCCGTTATGCTGTTTACGTACGACTCCATGAATACTTCAGGGGTAAAGAATATTCTGATTTCAAGTACGGCAGACCGTCGTTCATTGATAGTAATCTCTACGTCAGGAAATTGCTTCTTGAACAAATTGCATAGTTCGTCTCTAACTGCATCCAGGGAGATCACAAGCGTCCCTCAAGCTGACGAATAATCCTCAATCGAAGCCATTTTTCTGAAATAAGATCCTCCCATAGCATGGCATCTTTTTCCAGTGGATACGAAAATGGATCTCCGAGTTCTCCAGAATCTAACTTTGATTTAAATTCTTCATGAGACATGCCGTATTTGATTTCCAACTTGATAATTTCTTCCTCGCATTCTCGCAAGAGCTCTTTCAATCCCATATTGAAAATCTTAACGGCTTCCATCTCTGGATCAGATCCAAGGCCGTGGATCATATCTCTGAGAGCTGGTTCTATTTTGATCAATGACATGGTTGCTCCTCTTGTGGAAAAATGTGTTCTGCTTTCTTATGGGGTTCCTCTAGTGTCTCTATGCTAATCCGCACTCGAGTGTGTCGCTAATGTCAAGAGGTTGTGTAGGTTGGGGCATCAGCTCGTCTCCTTTCATAGTATTTTTTTATCATATCAGCATTTGAAGAAAGCGTCAAATCATTAAACTTGACTCATGAAGTTTGCCGCATTTGATTATAGTCCAAGGAAATCAGGCAGTTAAATCCATCGGACAACGAGTTCCGCGCCCAGGTCTTTCACGCCGTACCAGAGAGATCGCTTGAGGCGGCGGCAGAATTTTTTTGAGACGTTTTCGACTTTTACTAATGTGTCGCTCATTTCTCAGTGTCCTAGTGTTAGAGTCTCAAAGTGTTAGAGTACGAAAGTATCAGAGTATTAGAGTGTTAGGGTGTTAAAGTAACGAGCTATCCGACTATAACACTCTACCACTATAACACTAATCAACTACATTTATAAACTCGTCGGGGAGATCCAAGAAAACATCTGTGTATCCAAACCATCCGGTCCAATGTCTCCAGTATTAACCCCGTCAAATAGGGCTCCCTTTGGGAAAATTAACGGGGTTAACTTTGATGATGGGTCCATTACTATCCGATGCCCCAAGCTCCCAAAAGACACTAATGCCAGAATCGGGGTCCGACGTGACCCCCAAAATCCAGACAAAAAACAGAAGATTTTTGGCTATAACCTTGTCCTGTCAACATCTGTTGAACTTCACCCTCATGTTGCATAAACAACCCGGCAAGAATGTGATAAAACCAAGGTGGTAAAGGGTTTCCTGGGTTTATCGAACGCATCGGACAAACGCACACGTGGTCAATTCCAGAAACGTTATGATATTTGCCGAGTTGTTTATGCAACGTTAGGGTAAACCTTTCTTATGCTTCCACCCTTTCGTGTCTTCGTGATTGATCTTTCCCGGCCTGCCTGTTGCAATCCATGTCTGAAGACTCTTCAATATCCAGCAAATCCTGTCTAATACTTGCGTACCGCGCGCCTGCGTGTGACCAAACAACAAAGGCCGCATGTGTTTTCACACGCAGCCTCATCATCTTGTCTCAACTATCAACTATAAGCTATATGTGTCCACGGCTAACCTACAAAGAAACAATTCAGGCTAGTCAACAACCCCAAGGTCTCAGACCATAGCACAATTTCAATGGGCATCACAAATATAATCATTTCAAAACTGGAAATGTAAAGGGCGTCCCCAAAGTTCCCCCAAAGTTCCCTGAAAAACCACGCTGGATACCCAGTGGGAAAGCACAGGGTTATTTATTTGTTTTCCAAGATACGGGTTGTCAAGAACGCTCTCTTGCTTTATTCCTTGACAAAGGCCGATCCTAACAGCTAAGATACATAAAAAATACGGGAGGTGATTATTTATGTCTAAGTTAATAACCGCCATCTATGAAGGTGGAATCTTTAAGCCATTACAAGATATTGATCTCCATGATCATCAAAGAGTGAAATTACAAATTATACCCGAAGCTGATACATCTCTTGTTGAGTCTCAAAAAAAGGCTCTCTCAGAGATCGCGGGCATCGGTAATAGCGGTTTAACGGATGTGGCCAGAAAGCATAACAAGTATTTGTACCAGAAGGACTCATAACATGGCATCTGGCCCTATCTTTACTGACACAAGTGCGTGGTTATGCACATATCGACAAGGATGATGCGGATCATGCCGCCGCGATAGAACTGGTTAGGAATCTAAAGCGGCCCTTGATAACAAGCAATTACATTTTTGATGAGACATTGACGCTAGTTAAACTAAGACTGGGATATCAGGTTGCGGCAAATCTTGGCCAAAAGTTGTGGAGCCAAGAAGTTGCCAGTTTAGTGAGAGTGACCGAAGAGGATGAGTCCAGAGCATGGGAAATCTTTCTTCAATATGAGGATAAAGCGTTCAGTTTTACCGATTGCACATCCTTTGCCATAATGGAGCGGCTAGGAATTGACACAGCTTTCGCTTTTGATGATCATTTCATTCAATACGGAAAATTTATAGTTGTTCCCACCTAAACGATCTTTGACGTCGCCACTCCCATTGTTCCCACCGGATTCTACTATCGCCTGTGCAAGTTTAACTCCAAAACACAAAACTGGAAATGTAAAAGGCGTCCCCAAAATACACCATACTGACAAACAACAAAGGCCGCGTCTGATCTGCGGCCCTGCAATCATTGCCTTCCCTATTTGCTATTGGGTATGAACTATCAGAGGAGAAACTGGAAATGTAAAGGGCGTCCCCAAAATTTTACCAAAATTTTACAAAATTTCATTGAAGGTGAAAGGCAAGCAATTGGCAAATAAGTTAGTCAATGATTTAAAGTTTTGTGTTGACAGGACCTCAAAATGTGGCTACTCTGCTAACAGATTATGTACACAATAGGAGAAAGCTTATGGAAAAGATAGGGGTCAAACAACTCAGAGATAATCTCAGCCGCATTATCAAAAAGGTTGAGAAGGGAGCAGTGGTAAGGGTACTGCGTCACGGTAAAGACGTTGTTGAGTTGCGTCCTATTACCAAGAGCGCAGAGCAAGAATTCCTGAATCGTCTTCGAGATAGAGACCTCCTGGGAGGAGGAACAGGAAAAATTGGGAGTATAAAGACAGTCAAAAACCTCAAGCCTGAATTGCCGGTTTCTGACTTAGTGATACAGGATCGAAGGTGATTGCCTATTTCGACAGCAGCAGCATCGTGAAATGGTTTTTCGACGAACCTTTCACGGAATTGGCAAGAGATATCAAGAACAAAGCAAGGATTGTTGTTACGTCTCTCCTTGCTTTCCCTGAAGTCCTGTCGGCTATCAACCGCGCTTGTAAGGAGGGTCGTTGCTTAGAATCCGAAATGGAACTGGTGCGAAACGAATTCTTGCGAATTTGACCCAACTTCCAGTGGATTAGGGTAAACGAAGAGCTTATGCACCAAGCAGGTAAACTCATTTTCAAGCATAGGGTAAGGGGATTTGATGCAGTCCACTTGGCATCGGCTCTTTTGTTGAAACAAGAAGGCAGGGCAATTGATCTTTTTTTCTCTTGCTTCGACCACAACCTGAACCAGGCTGCACGACAGGAGGGTTTCTTGTCTCACCAGCCCTAAACCCGTTTACCCCATGCACTTTACTCTTGCCCCCAACGCCATGCTCTCTGCCCTTCGCCATCAGCTATGAACTATCAGCTATGTGCTATGTGCTATGAGCCATCAGAGACAGCATTTCAACATAGTCAATAACATCTCCCCGATCCTCAAATTCATCCGTTCTCAAGGAAGAAACTGGAAATGTAAAGGGCGTCCCCAAAGTTAAACCAGCATCTGCGTGGACGTAGGCAGGGCTGACCCAGAACCAACGAGACAGAAGAAACGGGCGTGGAGCGGGCAGGCGAAAATGACATCGTACTGGTGCAGGCGTTGGTGCCAATGGAAAAAAATGGGGGCATTCTTTCGACAGGAGAGGTGTTTTTTCTCTTGACAAGCCCTTTAATGGGTGACCCCAATCCTCTCTTTCCCGCTAGTTCATCTCCCCCGGTATGAACTCCGAAAGCACAGGTACAATCTCCCGAGTAAACCCTTGTAGCCTTGCTTCGGACTCCTCCAATTGCTCAAATTCGTAAACTGGCGTGATTAACCGCACCAACGCGCCGTCCGTCCTTTGCTTTGTCATGGAATCCCAGAAGGCAAATATCTTCAACTGGTATGCGTTAGTCAATATCCGCCCTCGCTGGGGAAACCAGTAATAGGAAAGCTGTTTATACCCACCTTTCTGCATAAAGGCCCTGTTAACCTCCATCGAGCCGCCGTCCCCTGATGAAAGAGGTATAGTAACTGCTCCAGCTTGCTTGAAGGTCCAGCCGCTTCCTGGAAGACATGTGGCCGGGGAGTGTATAGATTGCCCTTTGCTCTGGCTCTCGTAATAGGCCACATAAAAGTTGACCTGCCTGCCATGGCTATTCTGGTAATCGATAATTACGTAGTCGCTCAAATCGAGCGCCTCAATGAACTCCTTCTCCATGGTTTGATTACGATCCGCAGACCACTCACCGACATGCAACGGAAATTCACTGAACGGTTTATTACTGGGAGTCTTTTCTCGAAACTCGATGCCATGAGAAAAGCCAAAAGTCGCAGCCAAGAGAATTACGGCTACAATGAACTGAGCCTTGAGCAAAGCCCGTATGCCTTTGCTTGCATTAGGTTTGAAGAGCGTTTCATTTTTTGGTGATTGAAGTTTGAGGTTGGAGGCTGGAGGCCGATCATCGTCTTTCTTGCCTCTAACCTCAAGCCTTTGACCTCCAACCTTCTTCAGACCCCGCATTTCGATCAAGAGGATAGGAATACAGAATACGAATATCAGCCAACCGGAAAACCCGTGAAAGAATCCTTCTGCTACTTTAGCGCCCCAGACTTTGTAAAGGATACTCGTTAAGGCAATGCGCATGCTGTTGGAAAAAATGGCCAGCGGCACCGCAGAGATAAACAGAACAGCCCGTTTCCAGAAATGCGCCTTGAAGAAATAGACCAGAAGAAGGCACAAAACCATGAGAGAGATCAAAGAGTGCAACCCGCTGCAAGCATCTACGACCTGCAACTGAGTAAAGCCAAGATCAATGATGTTTCCTTCACGGTAAGCCGGCATTCCATAAAGCTGGATGATAGTTACACCTAGTTTGGAGGAAATCAGCCGTAGTTGCAGCATAATTTTTGTGTTTAAAAAAGCAGGAAGCGGAAACATGGTCAGGATAAAAAAGAAAGGGAAGCCGATGACCTTGAGTTTTCTCCAGCCGAAATGCATCCAACACAGGCCAATCAAGACAAGCCACATCGACACATACAGTGTTAGAAACTCGCCCCCAAGCTCACCAAGCCAGAAGAAAAAAAGACCCGGCAGCAGGGAAAATAACCCCAACCAGCTCGGTTTTGACTCAACAGCCCGGAATTCGTTCCATTTGAGCCAAATAAGATAGATGACTATAAATGGGATGAGATAACAGTAGCTATATCCTTCCCTCTCCCAATCATTGATCACCAGCCAACGCAACGTCGAAGCATATATGCCGTAGAATAGAAGAATGTATACTCCTGTTCTTATGGCATGCAAAGGCTTGATTTTGAACAGTATCGTCAAAATATCCTCACTCTTTGAAACTTTTGAAAAAACGACCCCTTTTAGGGCATATATGCGCTAGCTTAAACAACTAATTTAGTAAAATGCGAATATCGAATATCGAACAAGGAATGTCGAATTATGAAGTTTTCTTGCTCTTTCGTCTTGCAGTGTCAACGCTTTTCACAAATATCGAAATTAACTGGTTGTTTTCATCAATCAAGGGTTCTAGTTTCGAAATTCATTATTCCTTGTTCGATATTCTTATCTTGTGAACGGCTACGGATTCTTTACTCCGGTAAATAGGTATCCAGAACGGGAAGCACATTGGCCAAAAACGCCTGGAGTCTTTGCTCGGCCTCAACGTTCGTCTCTTTCGAATAAACCGGGGTCATGAGCCGGACAAGGGCCCCGTCCGTGCGACGCTGGATCAGTTTATCCCAAAAATTGAAAAACTTGAGCTCGTAGGCATTCACCAAACGGCGCCCCCGGCACTGGAACCAGAAATACATGAGGCTTTGCTGCTCGCCATTCTGGAGAACCGTGCGGTTCAGCCGGACCGGGGAGCCCACATCCCCGGACACGTCCACGGAGATGGCCTGTGAACTCATGAAGCGCCATCCCGACCCTCGCAGGCATGTCTCCGGGGTATGAATCGATTCCCCTTTGGATTGCGATCTGTACCATGCCAGGTAAAAATCGATGCCTTCTCCCTGTCCGTTCGTGAAATCGAGCTGAACGTAATCGGAGAGATCGAGCTCTTGGAGCATCTCCGCATCAAGGAATATTCGGTCTCCTTGCCAGGAACCGATCCGGGTCGGGAACGTATCCAAGGATCTGATTTGCGGGAAAAGATCGGCGGTGTGCCCTCTATATTGGAGAAAAAAGAACACCCCGGCGAGAACGGACACGGCCATAACGTATGGGAGCGGCACTCTCCACTCAGGGGTTGCGGGGTTTAAGCCCAGGACTCCTGCATCAGGTTCCATGTGCCGAACCGCATCCTGCCGCTCGTGCTCAAGCCTCTGCCGACCCGGCAAGAAGAAGATGACTCCGAGCAGGACGCCAATGGCGATGAAAAACATCATCCAGCCCAGCGCATCGTGCACCCAACCCGCCACTCCTTCGTTCGGGTGCGTATTCGCCAGAAGAGCCAAGACAGCGATGCGCACCCCATTCATGGCCAAGCCCAAAGGAACTGCAAGGCCCAGGACGAGAACGCGTTTCCACAACCTGGCTCGAAATACATACACAAAAATCAGAGCAGCTATCACGATGGGAATCAAGAAACGCAGGTCGTAATAAGCCTCGATTACCTCAAATCGGGTCAACCCGAGGTCAAGAACATTGCCCTGCCTGAAAACGGGAATCTGCAGAAATTCCAAGATCTGGGCTGCGATCCTGGCGGAAATGAGCTGCACAGCCGAGGTGATGCGCACATAGAAAAAACGAGGCGGGGGAAATGTAGCCAGGAGCAACACAAGCGGAAAAAGAATGATTTTCAGTTTGCGCCACCCGAATTGAGTCCAGCTCAAACCGAGAATCATGAACCAAATGGAAAGGTAGAGGGAGAAGAATTCTCCGCCAAACTCTCCCAAGAGCAGGAAGAAGCAGCCGATTAAAAGAGGTATGAAACCCAGCCATTGTGGCCCGGAAGGCATGGATACAAATTCACGCCTTCGCATCCAAATGAGGATGCCGATAACCAGGGGCATGAAATAACAGTATTGGAAGGTATTTTTGTTCCACTCAAAACTCACCAATCGATGCAGGGAGTGAAAGTGAATAGTTCCTATCACCATGACTGCTATAAGAATTTGCATGCAGGTCGATACCATGATCACATCAGCTTATAAAGCTTGGAGAGCATTTCATGTGCCAAACGTTCCCGATCATACTTCTGTGCCAAGACAGCACAACCTTGCTGGAGACGATCATAGAGTTTTCCGTTTGAAGCGAGTTTATCAAGTGCCTGGAGAAAGGACGACTCGTTTTCCGGCTCAAAAAAGAGTCCGGCCTCATAGGACTCCACGATTTCCCGGGCCTGTCCATCCACCCCGAGCAGAATCGGCTTCTGCATACCGGCGGCCTCGAATATTTTGG
>JAUWXJ010000152.1 GCA_030616425.1 Desulfobacterales bacterium
GTCCCAACCGCGTTCCCTGTAATAGTCAATTATGGCGTCTTCCAGTCCCACCGGGATTTTGCCAGCAGCCGGGCCCTCATCCACCGGCTCCATGAATCGCTTTGGATAATTAAAATCGTGCTCCTTTTTCCAACCGTAACGTATGTTCAGTAGCTTCTGAAGCTGGGTGATCCGATCGCCACAACGACGAAGATCATCCAGGCTCCAGCCCATACCTGTTGCGGCATTGATGGTGTTACAGAGGTCGGTGAGGGTATAGCCGCGGAACTCCATGAATTTGCAGTGGCAGGCAGAGTTGATGACATTGCAGTAGTCATGAAACTTGGCATTGCGATCGGCCGTTTTGTCCCAAGACCAGCGCTCTTCGTTTGCAACCTCATCGATGCCCCATTCCGGCAGTCTGACATGGCCGACCCAAATGTGCTGGGAATTGCCTCGCTCATGGTTCGGACCGGATGCCACGCCCGTGCAGTAATTAAGCGCTGAGATGTACTGAGCGCGCCAGTTGTGGGCGGCGATCTCCTGCCCTTTCATCTGAATGGCCCACTGCTCAGATCCCCTGCCAAGATGCTCTGAAGCAATTTTGGTTCCCTCACCGAGCAGGTAACCAAGGCCATCAGCCCGTGTGCCGATTTTCTTGACCATCTCGACCATAGCTTCAGCGTTACCCCATGTTAGATCCAGCCCGTAAGTATCCTTTTTGGTGATAACGCCCTTCTCGTAGCACTCCATGGCCCAGGCTATCACGACACCGAGGGATATGGTATCCATGGAGTAGAGGTTGGCCAGTTCGCACGCGTAAGCCACGGCCTTAATGTCTTCGACCATGGTATTGAATCCAACCATGGCAAATGACTCGTACTCCGGGCCCTTTCCTTTGTAAGCATAAGGGCCTTCTTTGATCTCGCAGTGGTTGTGGCACTGAATGATACAGTGCTGGCAGGGCCAGGGTTTGGCGTTCAGTTCTTTCGCATAGTTGGAGGCGTGATGGGTCTTGATGCCGCTGGGGAAGTTGGCCAGTTGGTAATTCTTGATAGGCAGGTTGCCCTGAGGTGCAAAAAGCTCCGTAGCTGCGGCAGTTCCAACACGTTTCATCTGAAGCCATTCGGGCGCTTCTTTATCCAGATCGGCCAGGCGCTTGTTGATCTCCTTGTTGAGCCTGTCCACCTCTTTGGGGTTATGGACATCCACCGTCTGGCTGCCACGCACGGCGATGCCTTTGAGCAGCTTGGACCCCATGACCGCTCCCAGACCGCAACGGCCAAGAAAGGACTTCTTCCGGGTCTGGATGTTTGCGTAACGGACCCCCCGCTCGCCTGACTGGCCGATTGTCACGCATTCGAAGTTGTCTCCTTCAGCCTCTTTGATACCGTCTTCCGCCTCATAAGCGTCTTTACTCCAGAGATGAGCGGCATTCTTGAGTTCCACCTTATCGTCGTCAATGACCACATAGACCGGCTTTTCAGCCCGACCATAGACAACGACGGCGTCATAGCCGGCCTCCTTGATCTCAATGCCAAAGCTGGCTGTTGCCGCCGAGTCTGCATTCATGTTGATCGCCGGCGAAATGGCACCAGCCGTCCATTTGGCGGCGCCACTCTGTTTGAGACCCTGCATCGGTCCAGGTGCGAAGGTCAGGCGGTTTGCGGGATCGAATGCAGTCGTTCCCCGCGGACATTCACGCCAGAGCATGTAGGCGCTCATACCGGCGCCGCCCAAAAACTTCTCGTAAATCTCGTCAGGCATTTGTTCGGGTTTGTATGTTCCATTGGTTAAATCGACTCTGAGAATTCTATTCCAAACACTTTTCATGACTTCAAACCTCCTCGTTTCTATGAACAAAGTGAACTACTTGGATAAAAACCTCATATCATTATGACACTGTGGGTGTCAAAAGCTAACTGACTTTATCCTAAAGTGATCGGTTAAAGGTTCTGGGTTCAGGGTTCAAAGGTTGTAATCTGTTGACATCCCTCTTTTTATAACCCAATAATCAGATTGGCATCTTTCACCCATTGGGTGAAACATACACATTGCCCCTCTTGAGGCATCATTCTTATTGAAATGAGCCCGTTAGCGCTCTTCAACCCAGAACCGTGAACGTTGAACCGCTCAACCTAGGTTTATAATAATCATATTATCATCCCTACAATAGTCATGGGTAAGTGCACTATTGGTGGTCTTTTATGTTTCTTAAAGTATCCTCTCTCATTCCCTACTCAAAATTCTCTGGCCAACTCCTCCACGTTTAGCCTGGAACCCGGACTAAATCGATAATTAGCGATCATATCTTTGAGAGCCCGATAAACTTGACTGCTCAGCATCTCTTTTTTGATCTCAGGCATGGTTCAGATCCCAATACTTTCAGGGATTGCTTTAGCATGTAATTTACATAGCTGTCAAGAGACGTTTCGTGAAAAATAAGAAATTTTTCACGAAATTTATTGACTTTTTTGACAAGAATTATTATAGAATTGTCCTTGTTTATCTTTTGAAATATTTCTATGATCCCGTCATGATCTGTAGTGTTAGAGCTTGATAAAAAGATTTCAGGTTTTGAAGCCTGATGATGAACGGCGGCCTCTCATTGTAGGCCCGTTTTGAGCCCAAGGGCAGAGTTGACGGAAACTGGTCTATGAGTTTGTAACCAAATTGGGCTGGTGCCCATACAAAATAATGGAGGGTAGAACGATGGAAAGTTTTAGATGTTTGCCGTTCGGACGAGGTCCCCCTAAATTGTATCGAAATGTATTGCTGAATGCCTTACCGTTTTGGGAAATGACCAATTTATGTGAGGGTAGTTTTCCAAGATATGTGGCCTTAATCTTCTAAATCTTGAAAGGAGATCAGAGATGAGAAAAATGATAAAAAATTTCGGCTTTTTGGTTATTATCCTTAGTCTGGGTTTCATTTTTTCGAGCAGCACCCTTTTGGCAGCCCCTGACAAAATAAAAGTTGGGGTAATGTACAGCATCACGGGAAAGGGGTCTGCCGTTGCAAAAGTTCAACTGGACGGAGTCAACCTTGCCATCAAGCAAGTCAATGAGAAAGGCGGGTTGATGATGGGAGGAAAAAGGGTAAAGGTCGAATCAGTGGTCCGTGATGATGAAACCAAACCTGATGTAGGCGTTCGAAGACTCCGGGAATTGATCGATGAGGGTGTAAAGGTCGTTGTGGGAGGGACATTCGCTCATGTCAGCACGGCCATAAATGAGCAGATCCGTGGCGGCCAGGCGCTTTTTATGGCTACCAATGGTATTCAGGAGAAGGTCTTTCGCAAGGAAAATAAGGCCCCTTATTACATCTCCCCGCTTGGTGCGGTCGATGGGATCGGAAGGATGTGCGCCGATTACGTGGCTAAAACCTATAAACCCAAGCATGTCATGCTATTTCTCCCTGACTATGCCTATGGCCGCGGTGCTGCTGCAGGGGCCCATAAGATATTTAGCACCAAATACCCCCAAATCAAGGTAAGCGAGACCTGGTCCCCCGTAGGAACTCCCGACTTTACCTCATATATCATCAAGATCAAGGAAGCTAAGCCGGATGTGGTGATGATGGGCCACTGGGGAAACGACGCCATAAATGCATTAAAACAGGTATACGAATTGGGACTGAAAAAAGACTCAAAGGTTTTCTTTAACTCTATTATTACCGCTTTTGCAGTGGGAATTCCGCCCGAGGCCCTTGAGGATGTAACCATGGGGTGGTGGTGGTATCACGACCTGACGGGAATCAAAGATCCTGAGACTGAAAAGGCTGTTGCGGAATTGACCGAAGCTTGGAAAAAGGAATATGGAGAACCACCTGACCCCTTCGCGGTGTTCGCCTACCTAGGCATGCAGCAGGCTTTGAGGGGAATCGAATTGGCAAACTCCACTGATCCGGCCAAGGTTTACAAGGCTCTCCTGGACAACCCGAAATTTATGAGCGTTAAGGGTCCAGCCAGTTGGCGGGCGGACGGAAGGCCATCCTATAAATATGCAAAGTTTATTGCGGATGGTAAACCTGCCAAGGAAAGAAGAGATAAATGGGATGTTGCCAAAGTAGTCGATATATATATGGGCAAGGAATTATGCCTGCCTTTGAAGGAAATGGGCTGGTAGCGATGGCGTAATCATGACATGGCGTAAGAAGGAGGGGATATCTTTGGCCGACAGCCTACCCCCTCCTTTAGCCATGAACAGCTTTAAATCACGAGGGATCTCGAGGGCAACTATATGGATGTACTTAGGGCTGAGGGGCTGAGCAAACACTTTGGCGGCCTCATTGCTGTTAATGAGGTGAATTTTCACATCAAGCAGGACGAGACTGCCGGCATTATCGGTCCAAACGGATCGGGGAAGACGACTTTTTTTAACCTGCTGTCAGGTTTCTTCCCCCCCACTGCCGGACGCATCATATTCCTTGGAAATGACATTACCCTCATACCTCCAAATAAGAGGGTGATGCAGGGAATGGTCCGAACGTTTCAACTTGTTTCAGTGTTTAATACAATGACCGTTTGGGAGAACCTGGTATTGTCCACTATTCGATTCAGGAGGGAACAAACGAAACCTAACAGGTTTTTTTTGTCATCGGCAAAGGATGAGGGAATCAGAAAGAACTGTTTGGAGGCTCTGAAACTGGTTGGACTTGAAAGTAGAGCCATGACATTGACCTCCGAGCTTGCCTATGGCTCTAAGAGGATGCTCGAGATTGGTATTGCACTTTCTCTCAACCCAAAACTTCTGCTATTGGATGAGCCTCTGTCCGGACTCAGTGATTCTGAAATTTCAGAGGTTCTGAACCTCCTTCACCGTATCAAAAAAAATCTCACATTAGTCATCATTGAGCACAAGCTATCGAAAATCGTTGACTTGGTGGATAGGCTCTGCGTGTTGAATGAGGGAAAATTTATTTGCGAAGGGAAGCCAGACCAAGTACTTGAGGATTCATCGGTAAGAGAGTGCTACTGGGGTAAAGAAGAGATAGACCAGCGGGCTACATAAACACGTGAAGGGAAAGGGATGCCTTCATTATAGCGAGAATAATTATCAATCTCTTCAAGACACCGGAGAAAAGATTCTATGCTTAATATCAGTATGTTGGATGTTGCTTACGGGCACGCAAAAGCGTTGCATGATGTTTCACTCACTATTGAAAAGGGACAAATGGCCTTTATCATCGGTAGAAACGGGGCCGGGAAGACGACGTTGCTGAAATCGATCATTGGTCTTTTAAAACCGGTTAAGGGATCAATTCTATACCAGGGGCAGGAAGTGTCAGGCCTTTCTCCAGAAAAGCTGACTTTGCAAGGGATTCGATATGTGGCTCAGGAAAAGAAGGTCTTCGGGAACTTAACCGTTCGGGAGAACATCGAGATTTCCTCCCATGCAAGCCGGGAACCGATAGACCGAGCAATTGAGAGAGTGACGGGACTTTATCCAAAACTGGGGGATTTTTTAAATATCAAGGCGGGACAACTGAGCGGAGGACAGAGACAGATCCTCCTGGTTGGCCGGGCCCTTGTAGGAGATCCGAAGCTTCTTTTGATCGATGAACCCACCCAGGGGTTAGCGGCCATTGTCATTGAAGAGATTGAGCGTATTCTTGAGG
>JAUWXJ010000225.1 GCA_030616425.1 Desulfobacterales bacterium
GTTTGTGAACCCTCACGTCAGAGTTATTAGGAGGAAAGAGCTTCAGAAGATAGTTAGGAAACAGGGACTGATGATTGAAGACTATCTTTATATTAACGCATTGCCCCCCTTTTCCTCGCGGCACTTACTCTGGCCTATGGCTTATTCCCTTGTCGCCACCTGTGGAAGATCATTTCATCCCAATAGTACTCAGCAGCAGTGAGGCGAGATGTTCCCACTACGGCCGCCGTTTATACTGCGTATAGTCTGAGGTCTGTGGATTTACGCCGGGGCGAAGCAGACAGATTCTGATCAACGAGCCCTGATCAAGCAGAAGACCCTTCAAATGAGGCGGAATGAAAATCACGGAGCGAGGGATCTGGTATGAAACATACCTGTGCAAGTGGGGAAGTGAAAAGTATCTCATAGTTTTTTCCCCAGCTGTCTATGAGGTTATGAAAACGTACAACCGGCTCGGTATCGAAGGCGGCAGGGCTGCGTGGTCGAAGAAGGTGATCGGCATCGGCGGGTCATCCAGCGGCAACTAGCGTACCTCGCAACTCTTTCTCGTAGTCAGCGAGTTCGTCTATTATCAACTTCCTCTTTTCGCCCATCCTTATAATGGTTTCACGATGTCGCTTGAGAAAGTAATTGATGGTCTCAACTCTTATCTTTATAGAGCCGGCGGGTCTGTTTTCATCCAGATCCTTAAAACTGAAGTATGGCGTTCCAGAATTTTCTACAATTTCCTCCACCACCGTGTAGATAGGTGCGTCATGACCGCATTTAAAGTTGGACATTTCAAGCGCAACCAGGTTTGGGTGCCGCGCGGCATATTTAGCTGCCCAGAGCTTCCGGCCTGAAATTTCACTGGAGGAATTTTTCCACACGTCTGAGATATCCATCGGGTGGCTAATGATCCCCGCCCGAACCTCGTTACCATACAGCCAGTCGAGGATCTCATCGTCAATCGGTAAGGAGTCCGGGGTAAAGATCGGGTAGCCTATCTTCTGGAATTCGACCACAATGTCGTGATTGATCCCGTGATCATTGTGGTATGGCCTGCTAAGCAGCACAATGCCAATACGGTTTTCCTTTTCTAGACGCTTGAGTGTCTCCTTCGCTTTGCTAAGCATGCGCTTATTGAACTTGTTAAGCGCGGCGTAGCCTGCCTGGATGGCCCTGGCATGCTCCCCTTTCGAGAGACCTAAGATGTTTTTAAACTGGACATACAGCTGCCGCTCAAAAAGTGCGGGTCGCCCGATATTGATAAAGGTATTGAGGAAGGTAATACCTTTCTTCTCGAAGAGGTTGCCTTCCTTTACGAATGCGGCCTTTACTACCTCCGGTGTTGCCGTTATCGTCGGGCACACCAGAAAGTCACGAGTATCCACCATGATTGATGGCAGGTCATCAATCATGGGGAAGAAAATGACATCAAGCGGCTTCCTTGCATGCTTGGTGTATATCAGGTTGTGGATGTGTGGTATGGCCAGCTTGCTCGGGTAGCAGGGATCGATGGAACCCCTCTTAACACCTTCCCTGTAAAGTTTATCAGACGTGTAGTCCGAGTAGACTAAGTTCTTGTATGGGATGCCTAAGCTTTCAAAATACGCATTGAAGAGAGGGGCAACTGAATAGATGTTCAGCACCCGTGGGATGCCTATCCGAATCTCGGCACGCCCCTTCGCAAGCTTGGAACGTCGCCTTGTCTTACGGGTTAAAGCGATTCTTGGGAGTGGATCTGACACGTTTTTAATAGAAAAGCTTCCAAAGGCTTCTTTGGCGCCCAGATCCACAAAGTTTGGAGTGGCTTGCAATTTCGCATTAATCTCTTTTCTTATTTCCCGCATGCCGTCGAGATCCTCGACAGAACCCTTCTCGCATGAATTACCCACGATCAGTCGCCGGGCACTTTGGGCCAAGGGCACCTTCGAGTTCACACCACCGTTATTTGCTGAGTCCCTGGCATGGAGCTTGGCGGTCGTTTGTTCGTGGGGTCCATTCATGTGATGAACCCCAACATTCTCTCTCTCCTGCTGCCCAGCTATCGCTATATCGATAAAGGTCCGCATACATTTGTTCTTGCAAAAATAACAGCGGGTGTCCTCATTCGTGGTCGTTTTGTAACTGATTTTATCAGTAGCCTCAAGACCGATGAATGTGGTTTTCCTACCGTTCTTCCAGAGTCGTATGGTTTCCAGAGCGGCACCTATTGCGCCGCTTTCACCACAATGTTCGTGCACTACGATGTTCGGCTTTTCCTCTTTGCCGCGAAACCTTGCCTCGATGAAATCGACCTGTGCCTTCACTGCGGCCAAGTTGTGCTGAGTACCACCCTGAAGTACGAAGTTCGTACCTAATCTGGCAAGATTGGGTATCTGTGCCACGTATAGCCAGATGTTCTTCGGCAGCACCGACGCCAATCCCGCCATAATTTCCTGTGGTTTCCATCCTTGGCGCTGGAAGTTCACAATATCAGACTGCATGAAAATTGCGCAACCGTAGGAGAAATTGGGCATAGCTTCCGCTTCGAAGGCCACGTCTGCGTAATGCTCGACAGGAATCCGAAAGTCCTGCGTAGTGCTTTGGAGGAAGTAACCGTTCCCTGCCGAACATTGGGTGTTTAACTTGAAATCTTTGACTTTCCCATTCTTCAGGATCATGATTTTGATGTCCTGGCCCCCTATGTCGCAGATGACGTCTACATTTTTGTAAAAATGTAGGGCTGCTTCGGTGTGTGCCACCGTCTCTACGATGGCCGTGTCTGTTCTTAGAACATCCTTCAGAACATCCTTGGCGTACCCCGTCACCCCTACGCCCAGTATCTCAAGAGTGGCTCCCGCAGATTCAACCTGGTCTCGCAGTTTAGCGAAGATCTCTTTCGTGTCTTCTATGGGATTGCCTTTGGAGAGCTGGTAAGCCTTTGCCAGTACATCCTTTGCCCGGTTCATTAATACCGCCTTTGTCGATGTCGAGCCTCCATCCAAGCCGATGAAAGCTTC
>JAUWXJ010000130.1 GCA_030616425.1 Desulfobacterales bacterium
CCTTCCGGATAGCCTCCCTTTAACCGGATCAAGACAGTCAGGGCACCGATGCCGGCACCAAAGATAATCTTGCCCGTTACCTGAGTCGGAGAGGTCACATAATCCGTGGCCATGAAAAAGGCCCCTATGATGACGCCTCCGGAGAGCACGGCCAACAAGGGATTGCCTGTGAAAAAGGTTTCTCCTCCAAACACCCACGTGAAAAAGCCCACGGAGACAATGACCGACATCGGGATGTGCCAGGTGATGTATCTCTTGTAAATGAGAAAACACCCGCCAAGGATGAGTGTAAAAGCAGATGTCTCACCAATACAGCCCGGCCTCAAACCAATAAAAAAGTCGCGGTAGATCACAGACAACGACCCAAATCTCTCAATGACGGCCGCCATTCCGTAATGCTTGAGGATATAGAGCGGGGTAGCCGTGGACACCGCGTCTATGCCAGCACCCATGTATTTGAACACCGCAGCATCCCGAATGGGTGGAAGCCAGGCCGAAGTCATGGCTACCGGATAAGTGGCTACCAGAAAGGCCCGGCCGATGAGGGCGGGGTTGAACATGTTGTACCCGAGCCCGCCCATGAGGACCTTTGTTACGTAAATGGCCATGACCCCACCTAAAATCGGCATCCACAAAGGCACGCCAGGCGGGATGACATAGGACAGGAGGAGCCCTGTGATTACCGCGCTGCCGTCTTTGATGGTGTCGGGGCGCTTCAAAAGCCTATTCGATATGGACTCAGTACCCACGCAGCTTCCCACACTGATCAGGGTGATAATCAGCGTCTGAAAGCCGAAAATAAAGACAGACAAAATAAGGGGGGGCATGAGGCAGGCCACGACCGTCCACATGATCTTGGACACGGTCTCTTTGCCCTTGAAATGAGGCGAAATCGATACATACAATTCTGGCGCGATCGCCTTTTCTGCCTCTTCTGTCGCCGGGATTGCCTTTTCTGCCTCTTCTACAGTGGTTGCTTCTGATTCGGTCATACTAATCCTCTTGATTATTTTTTCTTGGCTTTCCTAAGATCGTTCTTGGCCAAGGTCATAAACTGGACCAAGGGCCGCTTTGCCGGGCAGACATACGCGCAGCTGCCGCACAAGAAACAATCATCCACACCAAATTCCTCGGTATCTGCGCCACGCCCCGCCTCAATGTATCTGCTGACTTCATTCGGTTCAAGTCCCATGGGACAGACATCCACGCAAAAACCGCATGAAACGCAGGGTAAATGTGGCTGGGTATCGATTTCATCCTCTGCTAGAAAAAGGACTCCTGATGTGGTCTTGGTTATTGGGATGTCGAGGGTTGAGACGGCAAATCCCATCATCGGCCCCCCCGCGATCACCTTGGCAAGGTCAGGTGTTGTTCCTCCCAGATAGTCAACGACCTCGGAAATGCTGGTTCCCACCTTTACCATGACATTGGCAGGCCGCTTGATCCCCTTGCCGGTGAAGGTGACTATTCTTTCATAAAGCGGTTTGCCGAGTGCCACAGCATCGTAGGTGGCTTTTGTGGTGTACACGTTTTGAAGTATTATGCCGATAACAGAAGAGCGCACACCCGAGGGCCTATCTCTGCCGGTAACGGATTGCATGATCTGGTCTGCCGACCCCTGGGGATATTTTACTTTAAGTGGCTTTACTACAATATTGTAGCCGTTTTTCGATGTATCTTCGGCAATGGCCTTGTTCAAGGCTTCAATGGCTTCCGGTTTGTTGTTTTCAATGCCGATGGCACAATAATCAATGCCAAGGATCTTCAACATCACCTTGGCTCCTTCGACAATATCTTTAGGGTACTCTACCATGACGCGGTTATCGCTGGTCAGGTAGGGCTCGCACTCCGCCCCGTTTAGAATGAGCGTGTCGATTTTCACTCCCGGTTTCACATCAAGCTTGAACCCCACAGGAAACCCTGCACCACCCAGGCCTACGACTCCCGCATCCTTTATCTTGGCGATGAGTTCTTCTCTGGAAAAGTTTGTCCAGTCAACAGGTTCGTATGACCTGGGGCTTGCTTCCGGATCTGTGGCAATCACCAGCGCGGAAGCGTTCCCCACCAAGGGATGGAGTGCATTCTGAACGCCCTTAACAGTACCGGTTACTCCGGAATGGAGTGGGGCTCCCAGCCTTTCAACAGATGCAACCAGATCCCCTTCGGATACCTTGTCTTTCTTCTTGACCAAAGGTTTGGCAGGGCCTCCCACATGTTGTTTCAAAAAGAGGCGTATCCGCGAAGGAGTTGGCATGACCTCTGAAGGGAGCTTTTCGGTCAGTTCCTTGGATTCTCTGGGGTGGATCCCCCCCATTGGGAAGGTTGCCAATGTCTCGGCACTCATAAGCTCTCCAATCTCTGCTTCAGTAGTTTTGGGCCTAATATACGGTTGAAGGTACCTTTATTCGGAAGCCTGTAGAAATAGATAGAGCGGGCTCGATGAAGTTAAGAATCTCCACCACTTGGCGCCCTGCAATAGGGCTTCTGCGCAAAGAAAATCTTCACCCCCATATCTTTTTAGGACTATTTTGTCAAGAGATTTTTGCACCGCCTTTTGGAGACAACGTGCAGATCACAAGGACTCTCCCGCGGTCGCCAGATAACGCCGAAGCCCTACAGGACAGGGGGAGTGGCGTCAAATTTCCTCTTGACATAGGCAGCTTGTTGTCATATACGGCTACGGCATTGGAATCTTTCGAGTTTCGCAAGCTACCACTCTTTGACTTTCCTGCTGATACAAGGACTTCGATGTTGCGTTGCTCAGTCTCGCCATATTCTGCAAATTTCACTCAGACCGTACCCCTTTACACTGACAAATCCTGTGCAAATCGAGCCTATCAACAAACCAGGTTCAGCGAAAGGAATATGAGATAAAATGACATCAAGGAATGAACAAGTGTTGGCATATGCCCTTGCGGCGATCTTGCTTGTTGTGGGCGTTGTCTGCTACGCGGCCTTTCCCGCAAAGACCCCTGAAGAACCTGTTAGACTCATGTTTAAGACAACTGCAGGAAAGGTCCTGTTTGATCACAAAACACATTCGGCTGATGCTGGATATGGCGTTGCGTGCGATGATTGCCATCACGAAGGGGATGAGCCTGTGGCATGTAGTGAATGCCATGAACCAGACAGTGAAGTAAAAAGGTCCGATGCCTTTCATAGCCAGTGTAAGGGCTGCCACGAAGAGAGCGGGGCGGGTCCGCTTGAGTGTTCTGAATGTCATGTGATGTAGGGGCTGCTGATTTAGGATTCTAAAACAGAGGGTTGAACTATGATAAAAAGATCGTTTTTAGGTTTGGTAAAGCCGAGGCTCCAGTATAGCTTGGTTTCGGATACGGTCCGAGAGCTTCCAGTCCCAAGCAAGGTTACGTTGTTGTTGAAAGAGCCTGGGAACGGAGGAGGTACAACTCCTCCCAAGGTCGGCGATGCCGTCAAGACTGGTCAGAAACTTTCCGCATCGCCAGAGGATGCCGAATATGTCATTGCCTCTGTAACCGGAACAGTATCAGGGATAACGCCTTACGTGGATGGCTATGGCCAAAAATACACTGCCATTACCATCGAGGCAAGTAGTCAAGATGAATGGGACGATCAGTTCAACAAGGAACTGACCCTCGATACAGTACAAAATTTCTTTGAATACGCCCCTGGGAACCCTTCTTTCAAAGCGTTTGCCGATCCTGAGAAAAGGATACAGGCCATTGTGATAAATGGCATGGAAGAGGATCTTCTCATCACGACTAATCAATATGTAGTAAAGAATCATGCTCAGGAGATTAAGAGCGGAATTCAAGTTCTAAAGAAGATAACAGACATAGACCGTATCCTTATGGCGGTGCCTGAAAGCCTCTTTCAGGAAGCAAACACTACGGGCGCGGAAGTCAAGACTGTTAGTGACATTTACCCCGACGGCCTTCCCCATACGATCATGAAAGATGTACTCGGCCAGGTAGTCGAAGCCGGTAATGCCCCTGAAGATATGGGTGTTGCCTTCATTGCTGCCGAGGCGGTTGCAGCACTCGGGGCAGCCTTTGACACCGGCCGCCTCCCTGTAACCAAATTGCTAACGGTTGTAGGAAAAGACGGGGCCACTACGAACGTAAGGGCCCGGATCGGGACGCCATTACGGGATGTGCTTCAAGTTTGTGATATTTCACTGAGCGATCGGGATCGACTCATATTGGGCGGACCCATGAGGGGCGCGGCTACCTATTCAGAAGAACTTCCACTGGGGCCTGGCACAGACGGAGTTGTGGTGCAAGACGAAGGAAACAGCGCTGAGGTGACAGACTACCCATGCATCAACTGCGGGGAATGCGTTAGGATTTGTCCGGTTAAAATTCCGGTGAATATGCTTGTCAGGTTCCTGGAGGCTCGTCTTTATGAAGACGCTGCGGCTATGTATGATCTGCATTGCTGTATTGAGTGCGGATTGTGTTCATACGTGTGTGTATCTAGAATCCCGATTTTTCAGTATATCAAAGTAGGAAAATACGAGCTTAGCCTGACCGAAACTGCGGAGGCAGAATAATGAATAATGAAAAGAAACTCGTCGTTGCTCACGCTCCCTATTGGCATGACGGTAGCAAGATATCCACAAAGAATTACAATATCATGGTCGCCGCACTTCCTGCCGTGCTCATGGGTATTAGCCACTATGGTGCGCCGGCCCTTGGGGTGGTTGCGTTTGCCATGGCCTGCGCCATGATCTGGGAACTGATCATGAATGTTGCCATGCGAAAGCCATTTTCCATTGGTGACGGCAGCGCTGCGGTGACCGGGCTGCTCCTGGGAATGCTCATGCCGGCTACTGCACCCTGGTGGGTGATTGCCCTGGGAACCTTTATTGCCCTTAGCGTGGGCAAACAGATATTCGGTGGTATCGGGTTTAACCCTTTGAATCCTCCCTTGCTAGCCCTTGCCATGCTCGTGATTTCCTTTAAGGGGGTCTTTGATTTTGATGAGGCCCTTCGCCATTATGACCTGGGTTTTATCATGACTTATCCCTTGGCCGATCTAAAGTATTTTGGCACAGAGGCAATCAGCAAGTTCAGCCTGGGCGACCTCGTTATGGGAAGACAGTCAGGGGCGATTGGGTCTACATTCGGCCTGGGACTCATCGTAGGGGGTCTATACCTTATATTAAGGGGATACGTGCGATGGGAGATATCCCTTTCCTTTCTGGCAGGCGTGTTCATTACTGCGCTCCTGTTCAACCTCTCAGATTCAAACCAATATGCCGGTCCCATGTTCCATCTCTTTACCGGTTATACATTAATTGCAGCCTTTTTCCTGGTGCCCGAGGACTCTTCATCTCCGGCGAACTTCATCCCCATGCTCCTTTTCGGGGTTTTGGCCGGCTTGATGACCGTGCTTATAAGAAATGTGGGGGCGTATGTGGATGGTGTTCCTTTTTCCATCCTGCTCTTGAATCTTGCTAACCCACTTCTCGACAAGATCAGGCCCAAAGCAATTGGAAAGGTGGTAGAAAATGCGTAATATCATCAGGATGATCGTTGTTCTTGCCATTATGGGTGCCTTTTCCGGAGGGCTGCTGGCATTTGTTAAATCAGGGACTGCGGCCAAAATCGAATACCAGCAGCTAAAATTTGTCAAAGGACCTGCCATCAAGGAGATTTTGCAAGGGGCTACCAATGATCCCATCGTGGATCGCTTTAAGATCAAAGACGGGGATGTAGACAGGAGCTTCTTTGTCGGGGTGTTCGATGGCAAGGCCGATACCGTGGCCTATGAGACCTTTGGTAAAGGTTTTGGGGGGGACGTCGGCATAATGGTGGCGGTTAACCTTGACACGGACCAGGTGATCGGTATTGGTATCACCACCCACTCTGAGACCCCGGGCCTGGGGGCCAGGGCCAAGACGGACGAGACATTTAGGGGGAGCTTCAAAGGACTTTCCATCAACGAACCCTTTAAGGTGAAGACCGATGGCGGAAAGATTGACGCTGTATCAGGTGCAACAATTACGTCTAAGGGCGTGTGTGCAGGGATTACTGCAAGCTCAGAATTTTATAAGAAATTGAAACCACAAATCATAGAAAAAGCTGCGGCCTTTGCCAAATAGGGAGAAAAACAGATGAGCGAAACCAGCCTTGTTCAGGAGTTTACCAAGGGGCTATGGGAAGAGATTCCACCATTTCGGCTTGTGCTGGGGCTGTGTCCCACGCTGGCGGTGACCAAGAGTGTGGAAACCGGCATAGGGATGGGTCTTGCCCTGACCTTTGTCCTGGTCGGTTCCAATATTCTGGTCTCTATGCTTCGTAAGATCATGCCTAGCAAGGTGAGGGTGCCCTGTTTCCTTATCATCATCGCTACGTTTGTAGTGGTGGTGGAACTCGTCATGCAGGCCTTTACCTATCCGCTTTTTCTACAACTCGGTATCTTTATCCCTCTAATCGTTGTGAACTGTATTATCCTTGGCCGGGCCGAAGCCTTTGCCTCCAAGAATGG
>JAUWXJ010000176.1 GCA_030616425.1 Desulfobacterales bacterium
AGTGAGGATGCAAAAGTGCTCAGGGTTGAAGGTCTGCAGGATAACGCGACCGGGGCGGGCGCCTCGACCGGCGCGCCCCGCTACCTGGGCCAGGAGTTGGAAGGTCCGCTCCCCTGCTCGGAAGTCGGGAAAATTGAGTGAAAGGTCGGCGCAAATAACCCCCACCAGGGTGATATTGGGATAATCATGACCCTTGGCTACCATCTGAGTCCCTATAAGGATGTCGATTGCGCCTGCCCTGAGGTCCTTCAGGATCTTGACAAGGGCACCTCTTCGGGCAGTGGTATCTCGGTCGATTCGGGCAACATTCGCTTTTGGAAAAATTTCCTTGATCTTGGCCTCCACCCTTTCTGTTCCCAGGCCAAGCAGCTTGATCTTGGTACTGCCACAGGCGTGGCAGCCGAGCGCCTGGGGCTGTGTGTAACCGCAATAGTGGCATTTAAAGGCATTTGCATCTTGGTGCAGCGTCATGGTGATGTCGCAGTTCTGGCAACGCACAGGGGCTCCGCAACGGACACAAGCAGGGTAACTGGCAAAGCCACGGCGGTTTAGAAAAAGGAGTGTCTGTTCTCCACGGTCCAAGGTTTCTGCGATTGCGTCCTCGAGTTCTTTTGTAATAAAGGGCTTGGCGCGACGGCGCCCCTCTGCCGCCCGCAGATCCACAATCGTTACCTCTGGGAGAAGCCTGTTTTCGACCCGTTTCGAGAGATTGAGCCCCCGAAACTTTCCTGTGTGCACATTATAATAGGACTGAGCAGACGGGGTGGCAGACCCGAGCAGGGCAACAGCACCCTGTAACTTGGCTCGGACCACGGCCAGGTCACGGGCATGATAGCGGAGTTTACTCTCCTGCTTGTATGAATCGTCGTGTTCCTCGTCCACCACGATCAAGCCCAGATCTTCAAACGGGGCAAAGATAGCGGAGCGGGGGCCTATGGCGACCCTGGCGTCCTTTCGCAGGATGCGCATCCACTGGTCAAAACGCTCACCTGGGGTGAGGGCGCTGTGCAGGAGGGCAACGCACTCACCGAAACGGGCCCGAAAGAGCCGTTCTATCTGGGAGATCAGTGCAATCTCAGGCACAAGCACTATGGCTTGCTGATCTCTCTCAATGGTAGCCGCCACAGCCTGCATGTAGACCTCTGTCTTGCCGCTGCCGGTGATACCGTAAAGAAGGTAGGTCTGAAACCCCTTGCCAAGGGTACTCAACACACGCCTTACAACTGAACTCTGGTCTCTGGTAAGGACAGGTCCACCAGAGTCTGGTGCGATCGGTTCGCCAAAGGGATCGCGATAGACACTTCTCTCAACCAGAGTCAAAAATCCGTCCTCGGCCATTTGCTTGACGTATCGTCCGGCCGACGGGACCTTGGCCCTTAAGGCTTTTAGGGAAATCTCCCGTTCGTCTTCTGTGATCTTGAGGATATTGCGCCGAACGCGTGAAAGTGCGTCAGCAGAAGGCCTTGGCTCAACGGCCTTTATGTGTCTTTCCATCTTTGGGCGAACCCTGCCTGGCTTGAGCTTTCGTTCCCTTACAATCCAGCCTGACCGCTCCAGGCTCAGCAGCGCCCTTGGAGAAAGTTCTTCTTTGATCTCTTTGTAAAGTGAGCGTACACGCAAGGGCCCTTGCTCTACAAGCACTTCCAGCACCGCGCGATCGAGCGGTTTGAGGGAAGGGCCTGAGAGCATGGAGCGTCCTTTATCTGTAATGCTCACAGTTTCAACCTGGGTGATGTTTAGGCCGCCCGGGAGGGCTCCCTTGATGACTTCTCCAATCGGATACCGATAGTAGTCTGCAATCCAACTGAAGAACGGGATCATAGCTGCAGGGAACATAGGGGTGTCATCGAGGATATCTAGAATCTCCTTAATGCCTGTCTGATCGGTAGTATGAAGGAGGTCGAGGATGTATGCGGTTGCCTGAAGGTTCTTGAAAGGGACGAGTACCCGCTTTCCCTTCATGGCCAAGGGCCGAAGCGGTTCCGGCACCTCATAGGTGAAAGTACCAGAAACCGGGAGGGCGACTGCTACTTCTACATAGGGGGTTTCAAGAGACACGGTTCTTATTACCACAATACCCTATTCTTGGTCATGTCCAAATAGATGATGGTCGCCTCCGGATGAAAAAACAGAACTTAAGGTTTCAAGATTAGCACCGGACAACACCCAGAAATCACTTGACATTTGTTCGTTTATCGTATATGGACCAAAATCATCGTGAAATTTGGTACAGGCAAGACAACTTGAGTCAAGTTTGATGCATTCGTAATTCGTAAAAAGTCGATTTTGCTCACTCCGTGAGCATTTTGGGGGTTCGCTTCGCGGGCTTACGCACCCGGTAAGGAAGATAAACATTTTTGTATAGCTCCCCTTGACCCCGCCCTGAAAGACGGGGGTTCTGCCTTACGGCAGCACTTCGTGCGCGGGGAGCGAGCCGGTCAAGTTTGTATTGTGGGGTCTAACAACACTGGAAACAATTTATGTTAAACATGTAATGGGGTCTAAGTATAGACCTTTTGGGAATGCGTATCTTCAAAATTTGTTAGCATCTAATGAAAGGGGGGATGAAAATTATGAACATTGCGGTTTTAAGCTGTAAGAACATCAAGGATGAGACGTGCTTTGGGTGCCATCGCTGTCTTATGGGCTTCGACAAGAAGGAAGGAGAGTTTGAAAGATACAAGGATAAAGATGCCAAACTCAGAGGCTTACTACATTGCGGTGGATGTCCCGGCACATCTCCGGTACTTCGGTTGGTCAACTTGAAGACCTGGATGGCGCCCATGGGGGAAAGCATTGATGCTGTGCACATAGGGACGTGCCTGCTCGACAACTGTCCGTACAAGGACACTATTATCCAGAAGGTTCAAGCCAAGGCCGGTGTCGATGTCGTGGAAGGATCACATCCTTACCGGCCCGACAAGGTATTCGGCATCTGAGCCGAGTACTACCATTGAACATTAGTAGATTTATGTAATTTTGAGGAGGCCACCATGAATAAAAAACGCTTAATTTTGGTTTGCTCTGTTTTGTTTGTTTTTGCTTTTCTTACTACTGGTTATGGAGATGAAAAGATCAAGGGGCCGCTGCCAGAAAAATTCCCCCCTTCAGAGAAGTGCGCTGCCTGCCACAATGTTCCTAACATTTATAAAGAACTTTCCCAGGGAGTGCACAAGGAATCAAAATGTCTTGACTGCCACGTCCCCGGCAAGGTCCTGCGGGCAAAGTATGAAAGCAAGGACTGCAGCTTCACCCGGTTGGGCTATCATGAGAAGGAAGGCTACTGGATTGAATGTGCAGACGGCAACAAGGCTTGTTTGCGCTGCCATGAAGCTATCAGCAATACCGCAGAAAAATGCTGGTCCTGCCACATGCCTGAAAGCGGTATGGATGAAATAGTTATTCTAAAAGATAAGAAGGCTCCTCGCACACCTGAAAATATAAGGGAGACCAAGAAAGTTACACATAGAGATCATACTTTCAAACGTCACGGAAAGTAGGATTATGAAGATTAGGATTGAAATTATCTAATCTTTGATCCACTTACCATGCCCCTCCCAGCCCTGAACCTGGGAGGGGCTTTTTTATCTTCGAACATCCTTGACCAAAAACGTTCCTTATGATATTTTCCGCTGAAATTCCATTATGATACATTAACTCTAACCAGCAGGATCTCATGGAGTGAACCGCAAAAGCGAGCGCATTCCCCGTCCCGCCAAAGCGGGACTGCGGGGTTAGCCTGACCGGCGTGCTCCCCGCGCACGAAGTGCTGCCGTAAGGCAGAACGCCCGCCCGGAAGGGCGGGGAGCTTCACATCACTTCACAGCCCCCTTGTCCACTGGTGAACTGCTTGGTTCAGCAGGCCGTAGAAACTCAGAGACCCACCCAGGCCCTTGCGACCAAATAGAAAGTTGATTTCTGAAAGAAGTGGTTGCGGTTCTGGCTGGCTGCGGTCAAAGAGTACATCAAAGGCAGCCAGATTGATGCCGGTTTTTGAGCAGAAGTCCTTCACGCATCTTATCCCTTTTTCTTTTAGTTCAGGATCAAGATCATAGTTGATGACCGCACCGCGTCCCACATTATTGCGAAACTCCCCAGGTTTGTACTGACATCGCCAGTAGGCCTTGATAGTCCTGCCGATGACTACCGCACGTAAATCCCTTCCGCCGTGAGGGACATAGGTCTGGGCAATGAAACGCTTGGTAGCATGGAGATGTTCATTGGCCAGGATCTCAAGCCGTTCCATAAGGTCATACTCGTTTTTTATCAGGAAGACCGCCCAGCCGCCGCCGCCACGGTCGCCTTTTAATACAAAAGGGAAGGGCGTGATCGGTTTCTGGTTCTTGAAATGACAAAGTTTAAAGCCTTCTACTGATTCGTAGCAGGTGGTCTCAGGGTGGGGGGCATTGAACTTCCGAAAGAGCTGAATGTTCCCGTATTTTCCTTCAAAGCCGAATCGGCAGGTATAATCGGGGAAAAGGTTAGCACAATAGCTTCTACAGAATTCGTACTGGTGGGCCTTAATACTTTGGGTGACTACAATTGCGCGGGCTGAGGCAATCAGTTCAGTTTCTTTATCCGGAAAAAGCCCTTTTAAGGTTAGCCGGAGATTGACATCCCCCTTGACACGCGGATGGAACGAAACGATCATATGTTATAAAGGA
>JAUWXJ010000108.1 GCA_030616425.1 Desulfobacterales bacterium
CGCCTCATAACCAACAACCCCAAAAAAATCGTGGGACTTGAAGGCTACGGCTTGAGCGTGGTTGAACAGGTACCCATTGAAATAACACCCAATGAGTATAACGAGGAATATCTGAGCTGCAAGAAAGTGAAGATGGGCCACCTGCTGAAACTCAACGCCAAACGCTAAGGAGTGCCCATTCATAAATAACCTATAAAAGGCTGGGCAATAAACGAGTTTCCAATTCATAAATAAGAGCTTTTTTCGATGAGCAAGGCCGCACAAGGGTTTTCGTTGAGGCGTACACGGGGTACGCCGCAGACGGAAACCCGCGGAGAACGCCGCTCATCGGGCGCGAAGCGTTGCTCGGCAACAAAAGAGCCATTTATGGATGGAAACTAAGGAGGAGCCATCATGCCAAATGTGTATGAAGGAAAGATATCGGCTGAGGGGAAGAAGTTTGCTCTGGTTGTGAGCCGTTTTAACGACTTTATAAGTGACAAACTCCTGGCCGGTGCCATAGACGCCCTCAGTCGCCACGGGGCCCGTGATGAGGATATCGATATAGTGAAAGTGCCTGGCTCCTTTGAAATCCCCCTCATTGCAAAGAAGATGGGGGAGAAAGAAAAATATCATGCCATTATTTGTCTAGGGGCTGTGATCCGAGGTTCTACTCCCCATTTTGAGTATGTCAGTTCTGAGGTTGCCAAAGGTATCGCTGTGGTCGGGTTGGAATCAGGGATTCCGGTTATCTTTGGTGTCGTCACCACAGACACCCTGGAACAGGCCATAGAGAGGGCCGGCACAAAGGCTGGAAACAAGGGCTGGGCTGCAGCCGTGGCCGCCATGGAGATGGCCAATCTAGTGGAGTCTGTTGAGAAGGCCTAGAGCTAGTTTCAAAACCCTTTAGCGAGCCCATTTTGGCCATTTTGGCTAAAAGTTCTTAGTGAAGCGAAGCGCAAAAATTGGAACTGTTTGATCCCGCTATAGCGGGAGAGTTTTCCAATTTTAGCGGAGCAAGCTTAGAACTTTCCAAAATGGTCAAGCAAGCGAGAAAAAGGGTTTTGAAGCCACTTCTAGAAAGAGTTACCAATTTCAGCTTTATGCGTCTCGCGCAAGACGAGAGGCCCTGCTAAACTAATAAACGATCCACGGTGATAAAAAATGGGGAACCGCAGGCTCTCAAGAGAGCTTGCCATGCAGGCTCTTTTTCAAATCGAGATGAACCAGGATCACTCAAGGGAGGCTATTGAGTCGTTTTGCGAACATTTCAGGGTGCCGAAAAACGTAAAGCCTTTTTTTCTTCGACTGATTGAAGGCGTGAAAGAATTTCAACACAATATAGACCCTTTGATTGAACGTTTTTCAGAAAACTGGAAGATTAGCCGCATGTCCCGAGTCGATCGCAACGTTATGAGGATTGCTCTCTATGAACTCCTCTATTGCGATGATATTCCACCAAAAGTCTCCATCAACGAAGCAATAGATATCGGGAAAAAGTTCGGCACTGAGGATTCTGGCGCCTTTATTAATGGCATCCTGGACAGTATCCGCATATCCCTGGAGAAGGGAAACCGGCTCCATTGAAGATCCCCTGCAGTCCCGCCTCAGCGGGACAGGGAATGCGCTCGCTTTTGCAGTTCAACCTTTGGCTTCCATACCCCGAGAATCCTCGGTGAGTCTCAAGAACACAGCCTCAAGCCCGTGCTCCTCAGCCCCCGCCTTTTGCCTGAGTTCGGAAGCGGTTCCAACGGCAATTAAGTTACCTTCGTGTATGATACCAATCCGATCACACATTTCTTCGGCAATGGCAAGGGTATGTGTGGACATGAAAATGCTCACGCCCTTGCTGGCAAGGGACTTAAAGATGGTTTTTACGAGTCTTGCCCCTTTCGGGTCCAATCCCACCATAGGTTCATCCACGACAATAACCTTTGGCTCATGTATGAGAGCTGCCGACATAACTAACCGTTGCTTCATGCCGTGGGAATAACCTTCAATGAGGTCCCCGGCCCACCCATCCATCTCAAAAAGAGTAAGGAGTTCTCTTATTCTTGCTTGCGCACGGCCGCCATCCATGCCGTAAAGCGATGCCACAAACTGGAGAAACTCAATGCCAGAGAGCTTTTCGTAAAGGAAGCTACTGTCCGGAATGAAACCTGTTACCTGTTTGGCTCCGACCGGATCATCTGCTAAATCCTTGCCGTCGATTATGATGTTGCCCTGTGTGGGTTCCAAGATGCCTGCTATCATTTTGATAGTCGTGGTCTTTCCAGCGCCGTTTGGCCCCAAGAAACCAAAGATCTCGCCTGTTTGAATCTTCAGACTCACATTATTGACGGCAGTGAGCCTGCCAAAGCGCTTTGTCAAGTGTACCAGACGGATCATGATTCGTTATTTGTTATTTGTTATTCGAAAATTGGTAACACTTTACGTTTCTGAAAAAAGGCCTTTTGCGAACGACATTGAGCAATTTTGGAAAAAGATTCATGAAGAGCGGAACGTCAAAATCGCAAACTGTTTGAGGACGTTGGCCCGAGTTGAGCGCTATGCTTCACTACGTGTTTGCGATTTAGTGGAGCGATTCATGAATCCCAAAATGGCTCACAGGAGTGAGCAAAATCAGGCCTTTTTCAAAAAGCTAAACTCTTACGAAAATTGTTATTAGCCGCGACCATCGCGGCTAAAAAGCCGCTCCCACAAATTGCCCCAAATGATGATCGAGACCAATCATTCGACTATCGCGCCTCAAGCACTGTGAGCTTGATCTGCCCGATTACCCGCACCATCTCGGCCTGGCGATCCAGGTCCCCTTCAACGAATTTAACGTGGGTCACATCTGCAGGCATTTGTCCCATCAAGGCGTCTGCGGTTCTCCAGTCTCCGAGAAAGACCTCATTCCAGGCATGATAGTAAAACCGCTCTCGTGTGTAAACCAGACCGACACAGACCTTTGCAGGAATCCGAGCTGCACGGGCAAGTGCATCAACAAGCACTGCATGCTCTTTGCAGTCACCAGCCTTGGTCGTGAGTGCATCCAAGGCATTAGGGACAGAAACAGTTGCGCGCTTGTCGAGAGATTCGTAAACCCAGTTAAAGATTCGCCCGGCCTTGGCCTCATCCTCTTTCACCCGGCCCAAGATCTTGCCAGACAGGGCCTTGATCGTTGGGTGATCGCTCTGAATAAAGTGGCTGGCCTTAAGGTAAGGCTCCAGTTGAACCTCTTTGTAAACGCGCCGGGGTTCATTTGACTCAAGGGCAATTTCCAAAACAGATCCAGCGAGGCGCTGACGCCCTGTATTCAGATCAAGGCCTTCAGGGTCAATCCCGTCGAGACGAATCTTCAGGTAGACCAGATCTGAGGGTTCATCCAATACCATATTAGAAGGAATCGAGGCCGCTTCCGTGATGTCGATCTCTGGATCAGATCTAATCCCCAAACGGGCCTCATCCTCCGTGGTCTTGACAAGCCGAAGCCCCATTAGACCTTCTTCCTTTAGGCGTTCCCCGTTGGGTCCGATCCAGGTAAAAACATCTAAGCCGGCGAATGTCGTCTTGACCTTGTAGGCTTCCCACCTTGTGCCGTCCAAAACAACTGTCTCCCGAGCTATCACACTTATCTCCACGGGTCTTTGGGCCATTATGAATGGATCAAAAAGGCTGAGTCGATACTGAGCGCCAACAACCAGCCCTTTTTTCAGAAGATGGGGCCACAGACCGATCGACAAAAAAGGCTTCTCGTTGAGCACAATCTTCGATTCTCTTGTCTCTCCACCAAACCCTGTATTCAAAACCAGGTATTGGCCCTCAACCCTTCCCCGGGCCTCAAAGCGGACCATACCTGAACCAAGCTGAAACACAAAGGATCGTAGGGATGCATCACGGTCGAGGTGTCCTATGATTTCAGTGGAGATCCTGTGGACCTCCCCGATCGCACGCAGATTCATCACCGCACTTTCCAAAACAACATAACCATCCGACTCCTTTATGATGCGCGACCAGGCAAATCCAATCTTATCGTCAGCATGATAGATGGCCATCCATGTCTCACTCTCCTCAACAGGAGAGGAGCTGTCATGATATGTCAAAACAGTTACAGGTGCTTGCTCAAAGTAAGACCTTTTGATTAACACCCCCATCATGACAAGCCAAACCACTACGACCCCGAACCCAAGAACATTAAAAAGCCTTTTTTTTTGAAACTTCATCCCAAATAATGCGTTGATATGTGACACAAACTGAAACTTCTTCTTTCTATTATTAGTAGTGTCAGTAATTGTACCTATATTTTCAAAGAGTTAGCCAAAAACTCGAATGGAGGTCTTATTTCATGATTCTATTCCATATTTTACATATAACATGTAAATACCTGCTTGGAAAGTGCGCTGAACCGAGCACCTTCAGGGTTGATTTTATGCCGCTATTATAATAAAGAGTCTAAGAGGGTGTTAACGAAAGGAGGGCTCTTTATGGCCGTTGAGGATATTATAAAGTATTATCAGAATCCCCAGAGAGATTTCCGATCAAATAAGAGTTCGCCCACCTCTGACAATGTCAATGCTTTTCTCAACTTCCTCACGATTGATGATGTGATTTACCGGTACATATGGAACACCCGCCGACCAAAAGATGCCCTGAAAAAAGTCACACCTGATGCGTACCACAAAAAATACAGGCAACATTATGGCCGCAAGACCTTTGGTGGCAAGACAGTGCTTGTGCGCGCCGGTATAGATGTTCCAGTAGACAAGAACGGCCGCATCACAGGAACTGAAAGAATTCGACTTGCGATCCGCACCATTGAAGAGTTCTCTGGTTATGGTGCAAGGGTGGTCGTCATCGCTCACCAGGGGCGGGCAGGCAAACACGATTTTATTGGACTTGATCAGCACGCAAGTATCATCAGGAAATTCATAAACCGCCCGCAGCCGCCGAAAAAGACGGTCAAATATCTCGGTAACCTGATGCAAGAAAAAGTGATTACCAGGAAGATTCGTTCGTTGAAGGACGGTGAGATCCTGATCCTCAACAATATCCGCTTCATGGTAGACGAGGTCTATATCCGGGACAAGGCAGGGCTCAGGCCGCATGAAATCAACAAAGGTTCTCGCTATGTCTCAATCTTAGAACCCCTGATCGATTTCTACGTAAATGATGCCTTTAACACATCCCACCGCAAGCACGCCTCTATGATAGGATTTACCAATGTCCTTAACCTTGTGGGAAGACAGACCGAAATCGAAATGACGGAAAACAAGCAGGTTATCAAGATCATTGACTACCCCTTTATCCCGATTTTTGGTGGTGTGAAGGTGGGCGATTATGTCGGCCTGATCAAGAACTCAGTGCTTTCTGAAAAGGTGCCGTGCATCCTGTTGAGCGGAATCCCGGGGATCCTTGCCCTTCTCAGCAAGGAAATAACTCGAGGTGAACAGTACAGCTTTGGAGAGACCACAGAAGAGTTCTTAGAGAAAAACGTCACCAAGGGCCTTGTCAAGTTTTTTCGAGACCTTTTCAGACGCCCCCTTGGACGGAAGAAACTCATACCTCCGGTTGATTTTCTCGTCCAATTTGACTCGAACATCCTCAACATGACGCCTGAAGAAATCCACAACCATCCTAAGAAGGACCAATTCAATATCTGGAGTATTGGAGAAAAGACCACCAAGCGGTTTGTGTCGCGCCTCTTAAAGGCCAAGACTATATATAAGAAGGGTCCTGTTGGAAAGGCTGAAGAGCCCGGGTTTGAAGGGCCTGAACGCTCCATATTGAAAGCAATCATGCAAGCTCGACAAAAGGGGGCCTATACGATCACCTCAGGTGGCGACAGCACCGAGATTGCAAAAAAACTCGGATTTGATGAACAATCCCTGTTTACACGCTTGAGCGACGCAGGGGGAGCCTTTGTTCACGTGTTAGAAGGAAACCGGATTGCTTGGCCCATGCTTCAATTAAACACCCACTGGAATCTATTCTACGGAAAAGACCTCGGACACGGACTTCCCTTCAATTATACCCTCAAACCACGCTACCGCTTGGAGTTAACCATTCCCCGGAACGGTCTACCAGAGCCCCTTTGTTATGAACCGTCGCACTAAGATCGCCTCGGCCCTTTTGGTGCTGGCGGGCACAGCATTTGTCGGTTTGGTTCTGTTCGTAAATTGGGCACCCCTGTGGGAAAGGATCGTAATATGGTACTCCGTTGTTACTGATCAGAAACAGGTCGAGGCGTTCCTGAGGGCCTGGGGGCCCATCGGTGCACCACTGGCCTTTGTCGGGGTTCAAATCTTGCAGGTCGTGTTTGCCCCTATTCCAGGTGAAGCCAGTGGATTTGTTGGCGGCTATCTCTTTGGAGCCCTACCAGGCCTGGTCTATTCTACTATTGGTCTGACCACAGGTTCAGTGATCAACTTTTCGCTCGGCCGCGTACTGGGAAGACGCTATATAGCAAAATTGATTCCAGCCGATTACCTCCGCAGGTTTGACGCCCTGGCAAAACGCCAAGGTGCCATTATATTTTTCATATTCTTTGTTTTTCCAGGATTTCCCAAGGACTATCTTTGCCTCTTCCTGGGCCTGACCAGTCTCTCGTTAAAGGTCTTCATACTCATGGCCGGCATCGGTCGAATACCGGGCACCCTAATGTTAAGCTTACAAGGGGCCGAAGTCTTTCAACAAGACTACACCGTATTGGCTATACTGATTGCCATCACTCTTGCCTTTATAATTGCTGCATGCTTCTGGCGCGAGCGTATCTATGGATGGATCGAGCGCTTTAACGGCCTGAACAGTCAAAACATCAAACGATGAAAGTTAGGTTACTAGAGTTTGTTGGGTTTATTGGGTTTGTTGAGTTCGTGTGAAGCCTCCCCGCGCTTCCGCGCGGGGCTTCCCGGAAAGGAAGCAAGCCATTTTTATAAAGCTCCCCTTGACCCCGCCCTCCCGGGCGGGGCTTGCCGGGGAGCGGGCCGGTCAATTCTGTTAACACAATAAACCCTATGAACCCAATAAACACAAGTATTGACTTCATGGCAGAGTTTAACTATAAAAAGCTATATACTATAAATTGCCTGTGATCGCCGAGGAGAAGACCTGTGAGCTACTGGGGCTTTCGTGAGGCATTAAGCCGCGAAGACAGAATACGACGCTCGATCTATGAAGCCCTCAGGGATGAACTGGAGGAGTATCTTCTACAGTACGGCCTGGCGGAATCGTATCACAATTTTGTGGACCGTCACGTCCCATATCCCTTTGTGGAAAAACGGGAACTAAAACCAAGGGCTCGCATTCCTGATGTAGAGTACGAATTGCACAACCGATTCATAGTCATCTTCTCAGAGGATCCAATCCCTAGTTCTTACAAAAAGTATATACGCTTCTTTGACGATAACAAGGTGACAAAAGAGAATTTGTTGCGATCTGAAACGGTTCAACTTTCAAAGAAGTATTTCAGAAACATAAAACTTTTTGAAACAACTCATTTCTCTGACTTTCTCAAGGCGGTACTCCCTGTTGACTATGCCCTTCTTATTCGACGAGACCCAACCGTGAAGGCCAGAAATCGGTATAGCCTTTCTCACTTTCATGTTCGAATCGACTGGCCCATTGCTGACGCTGCTGAGGATCTTGCCCGTGAACTCCGCTATATCTCGAAGGATCTATATGAAAAGGGGGAGGCTTATGCCGAGGAAATCCAGAAGAAGTTTTTTGAATACTACGGATTGCCCTCAACATCAGGCGGACGCCGGACAGCAGCAATGGTAGCAGCCCAATTCCTGAAACAGATCCCGTGTATCTCCACAGTCTACGTGGGGAGCAGTGAATCGAGGGCTATTTACCGTATTTCGGAGAGGGGCATCTCGAAATATATCTTAATGAAACTTTCCAAGGCCAACATCGAGGATATTGCTGAAAGTTACCGATGGCAGGTAAAGACTTTCAAGAAGAATTATCTTGTCGCTGAGCAGAAAAACGGAGGCGTAGTTATCTTTCAGGCTGCCTATAATCACACCTCTCACGCCAGGCCCTCCGAAGACGGCAAGCTGAGAGACCTTAATAGCGAATACTC
>JAUWXJ010000162.1 GCA_030616425.1 Desulfobacterales bacterium
GCTAAAGTTACGAAAGCTGCCTCCCTCCAATTAAATGACATTTTATTCACCTCCTATCGATCCAAACAGAGATTTGAACTATGCGCTAACGTTGCTTTTCAGCGGGCGCGGTTTTTTGCGATCCGCTGAAAGAGCTTGTTAGGTTCTCGGTTTTTTCTCTATCATATCTTTTACTTTTTCTGGGTCAGTCAGAAAAAGGCTGATCAAATCCCCCTTTTTAATCCGGCGATTACTATGCCCAAGGTCTTTTCGTATGGCCCGCAACATGTCATCCACTTTCAAGATTATTTCGGGATTATTGCCGATATTGCGAAACTCTCTATAGGATTTGATTACTTGAGGGCTACCCCAAACAATCACATCTCCTGTGAATTTGAAGAAAAAATCTTCCATCCTCTCTTGGACGTCTTTATCATCAATTGACTTGCCGTCCTTCTTTTTGGTCATACGCAATATACCAACTACAGCTTCATCCATGAAACTCTTGTATAACTCGATTTTTTTCGGACGATGCGACTCAGCAATATCTCTTTCTTTGCTTTTTAGCTGGCCATAGATGATGCTCACGACAGAGACTATCACTGTTGCAATCGCAGCGATAATTGCGGCAGAGATATTGGCGTTCAACGATAAGATACCTTTAATGACAAAGTGAACAAGCCGAAAGAGAACATAGCCAGAAACGGATACCACTACGAGCGTAATTGCTAAGATAAGAGCTGTCTTGAATTTTCTCATATGTTATAATTTCCCATACAATAAGGAACCTAACTTTGATATCGACTGCCAAAAAGCTTCGCTGCATTATAGCATGCGAAACGGGATCTTGTGAGACTATGGGGACGTCCTTAAATAAGTAAATAACTTAACTTCTATGTTGAAATACTTATATGTTTATGACGCCCCCCTTTTCATTCTATCTGCTTTTTAGGTAGCTTTTTAGATCCCTGTAATAATTTTCATGTGGTCCGATCATAATCAATTCCAGATCGTTTCTAAGAAACCTATAGGCCAGAAGATATTGACCTGCCTGGATCTTAAATTTATGGACATAAACTCCACGAAGATCACCCTTCTTCTCAGATCCAATTGAAGGATTATTTACAATTTTGCGGATTTCTCCGTCTAACTTCTTTTTTTGGCGTTTCGTAAATTTTTTGACTTTCCGTTCAAAAGATCGAGATTGTAAGATCTTCATGCGCTATTATCCGAATCTGTATTCTGAAGATTCACCCTCTTCCAGTTCTACAAGACCGATTAAAATTTCTTTTATTAAGCTATAGGTCAAATCAGAGTTCTCCTCCGCACATTTGCCAATTCGTGCCCAATGTTCGATCTGACCAGTGATGGATCGTTTATCGATCTTGCTGAAAATCTTGGCCTCCCTGACCAAATCTTCGGATACTCTAACTGCGGTAGTCATATTAATAGTCCTCCTGAAATTTATGATAGTACACAATATAAAACAATTCATTGCAATTTGCAACAGAATATTTGATTTGGGTAAGTTGTTTTTTAGATCAAAACAACAAAGAATGCCGGTTCATTTGGAATCATTTTCCCCAAACACTTCGGCCTCGTACACCTCAACCTTGGTCTCTGTGTCCTGCCACGCCTTTGCCGACATCCCCCCTTTTAGACAGAGGTGCTCAAGGAACTTCTCTTTGTCCGGAAGCTGCTCCCAGACCTGGGGAAGAAAAGTTGAACGGTGCGTACCGCGACACAGAATGACTCCATGCACGTTAGGCTTCAGTTTACGTTTGAGATCCTCCCCGTCATTGAAGCTGAGTGGTTCCGGCACGGACAGGAGGCTGATCTCGATATCAATCTCGTTCAATTCGTCTGCACTCAGTGACGGAAACCTTGGATCGCCAAATGCAGCGCTTTGGGCATTCTTCTCCACACATTCCAAGAGGGTACATACGGGTTCAATCGTTCCAATGCAGCCCCGCAGTTGGCCGTGTTTATGAAGCGTAACAAAGCATCCTCCCATCTCATTTAAGACAGGAGAAACCTGGCTTGGCTTTTCCAGCTCGGCCCCTTTCACAAGCCTGGCCTCGATAGCTGAGCGGGCAAGTCTCAAGAGTGCCTTCCTATCCTGAGCGGAAACCCTTTCTTTCATTCTACTCGTCCCCTCCTTTCTATCCACAAAAGCAATGCTTGCATAACCTACGACACGGTTCTTGCCGCCTGCGGTATCGCCCGAGTTCCTGTAGTCCACCAATACACCTCGCCAGCCCTTGATCTTAGCGATATGCATCAGTGTCAGAACGGCTTGCTTCCCACAGGCCTCGCACAGGGGTAAGTCAGAGAATTTGCCAACAGAGATGGCTGTGGTGCAAATTCTATCCAGGGCAACGGCTGTCTCATATGAATAATAGTGAGAAAGATCCGAGCTTGCCACAACCAGAGTATCCTCCCCTATATATGGAGCAAGGGTTGTCGCAAGGGCTTTGGGGTCTGAGCTGTTCGTAAGGATCGGGACAATCTCGAATCCCTTCAGCATCACCTGAAGAAAGGGAAGCTGAACCTCAAGGGCATGTTCTCTGAGATGGGCTTCGGGAACCGATTCAAAGCCCGGCAACTTGCCAAGGGTCGAGGCAAGTCTTGCCAAGCGAACCTCCCCCAAAGGGGTTCGGTATGCCCGAACATCAGGGATGGAGGCAGCCCTCAGGGCGACCCGATGGCTCGGGCCAAGGAGTATGACATCCCTGGTAGATGGGTCGATCTGTCCGTATCCGGCCGCAGCCACAATACCCGAATAGATGTATCCTGCATGCGGCGAGACAAGTCCCCTGACCTTTCCTTGGACCTTTACACGCGGGGTGCTCTTGAGAAAGGAGCGAACCATTTGACGCAGCTCGTCAGGCGCACCCGGGTAAAACATACCGGCAACCGTAGCAGGCCGCACCTTTTCGCGGCTGTCGGCGGCGGCGGCCAGGTGTGCCTTAACACAAGTAAAGATCAAGATGACTATCAATATTTGATATTTGATATTTGATATTTGATATTTCAAATTTAGCGCCCAGACCTACGTTGTTTCTTTTTCGCTGTAATTACTGACTTTCCTATTATCTTACAAAGCTCGTCAGCTTCAGAAAACACGCTTTCAATACGTTTAGAGGGTATCAATTTGGACTTGATTAGTAACTTGAGCCAATATCGCGTTTCCGATAGTTCCTTTAGAACGATTCCCAGTTTGTGGACAAAATCGGCTTTGCTTTCTGCACCGCGTGCCTCCTCATAATTTGCACCAGGGGAAGTCCCGGATCGCAGAACCTGGCCTCCTATATGCCTGCCCACAAGGGTATTAGGTAAGGCATCAACTAGTTTGATGATCCTTACTGCAAACTCCAGTAGCCTATCAGAAATATCATCTCCCTTCATACTCCGCTTCCTTATGCATTATGAAATATCAAATATCCATTTCCCGTTATCCATTATCAAATATCCATTATAAAATATCAAATATCAGATGCCCCCTCACGCCCACCTGCCGCTGATCCGCGTGCCGCAGAACTTGCATTTCCCCGCATTGAGATTGTTTTGCAATAAAGTGTATCCCCTTCTTTTAATCACGGTCCGTTTGCAGTTCGGACAGATCGTCTTATCACCCAAACCAGGCACATTGCCAATATAGACGTAATGGAGACCCTCTTTCAAGGCGACCGCTTCGGCTTCTTGCAAGACCTCAACCGGCGTGGGGGGAAGGTGAACGAGCTTGTACAGGGGATGGAAACGGGAAAAGTGGAGGGGATATTCAGGACCAAGATTCTCCAGGATCCACCCGCACATCCTTTTGATCATCTCCATGTCATCCGTGTATGTGGGAATGACTAGATTGATGATCTCCATCCAGATGCCTCGCCGGTGAAGGGTCTTAAAGGTTTCAAGCACCGGCTCAAGGTGCCCGCCGTTCAGATCCCAATAGATCTTGTCTGAAAAGCTCTTTAGGTTCACACTCGCCGCATCAATCACATCACACAGCCGGTTTAGGGCAGCCTGGCTGATGTATGCATTGCTGACCCAAACATTCTTGATGCCAAGTTCCCTGGCCTTGGCCGAGATATCGACCATATATTCATAAAAGGTGATGGCCTCGCCATAGGTATAGGCAATACTCTTGCAGCCGTACCCTGCAGCCATTAAGACAACCTCATCCGGTGGAAGGTTGTAGTTGCGGGTCTTGTCAGGGCTTGTCTGGGATATCTCCCAGTTCTGGCAATTTAAGCAGTGGAAATTGCAGCCAGCCACTGCAAGAGAATAGGCCTTGGTTCCAGGATAGAAATGTTGAAGGGGTTTTTTCTCCACAGGATCCACGTGTACGACACACGGATTTGCATACGAGATAGTGTATAACTTTCCATCTATGTTCGTCTTGGCCCGGCATCTTCCCCGTTTATCGGGAAGGACGACGCATTCGTGAGGACAGGTGCCGCATTGCACTACGCCATCGGCCAGTTCCTTATAAAAATAGGCCTCCTTAACGTGGGTATCTGTTGCCGAAAACCGCTTTTCCGCCCATGCCAGATCGAGGGGGAACAGCGCCGCACTACATGCGGCACAAAAAGTAGTTCTTACGAAATCTCTGCGTGATATTCCCATATAGACTGAACTTATGTATTAGGATTCTGGAGCGAAGTCCCAACAGTAAAGATGTTAAGGCCCAAGCTCAGCCCCTTGAGTACCACCACCGTAATCAACACCCCTACAATCCCTATCTTAGGTAGAAAGACAAGCCCTGTCAATATGGTACCACAGGCTGCACCAGCGAGGTCCGATACGTAAAGACGACCTGTGATTTCTGCTCCGACCCCCCGGGCCATGCGTGAGACCGCCGAAAACTGGCAACCTGCGGCAAAGGCCACGAAGAACAACAAACCTGGGATGGTGACATACTGCATGACAAACAAAGGGGTGTGCCCCTTCAGCTTGGCTCCGACCAAGGCTGCGACACAGGCAAGAGCCGCGAAAAGGATAAGGCTCGCATCACAGGCCAACATCTGCCAAGTAGCCGACTTGTTCAACCTTCCAGACATGAATGCCCCCAAGGCAGAACCTATCATGAAGAGCGTTATAAATAGACAAATCCTCAGGTATACGTAGCCGTATATTACTTGAAACAGCAGCAGAAGAGATAGCTCAAAAGCCATGCTAGCATACCCGGAGGTCGCGATTGTAAAACGCTGGCGGTCCTTGCGGCATGCCAGGATTGCAAATCCAAGGATGGCTATCACTGTTATATGCAGGATCGTCTTCGAACTCCCGGATTTTTTAAGCCATAGGTCAATCAGA
>JAUWXJ010000210.1 GCA_030616425.1 Desulfobacterales bacterium
GATGCGATGCTCTCTTATCGCCGGTGGCGGGGGCAGCCGGAAAGAGAGTACCAGCGCTTTGAGGCAGACACCCGCAAGGTACGCAAGATCTTTGCCACGATTATCAAGCAGCACCGGCACGATCTGATTGAAACGGAAGCACGCGAGATCCTCAGAGCCTATGGATTCAGACTCCCCAAAAGTGCTCTTGCCAGAACCACCAAGGGAGCAGTTAAAGCAGCCTCAGAGATAGGGTATCCGGTTGTTATGAAGATTGCCTCGCCCGATGTGCTCCACAAAAGCGACATAGGAGGCGTTCGCGTCGGACTCGAAAATGATGTCATGGTGAAAGAGGCCTTTTTTGATATAACCACTAACATTCAAGTGCGGCAACCAGGGGCAAAGATCTTGGGCGTGATGGTTCAAGAAATGATACCGCAAAGCAAGGAAGTCATATTGGGGGTTACCAGAGACATGCAGTTTGGCCCTATGATTATGTTCGGCCTCGGCGGGATCTACGTGGAGGTCTTGAAAGATGTCTCCTTTCGAATCACGCCGTTGAGTGTGGAGGAAGCCGATGCGATGATTCGTGATATACGTTCGTTCCCGCTGCTGCGCGGGGTGCGGGGCGAAGCACCTGCCGATATCGAAGGAATCCGGGACGCGCTACTGAGACTGTCTCAGATGGCCATGGAGTTTCCGGAAATCATTGAAGCGGATGTCAATCCGCTCTTGGTATGCCCAGAGGGTCAGGGGGTAGTGGCTGTGGATGCCAGGATTATCATACAAGAGTGAAGGGGGAAGGGAAAAAAATGGTTTCTTTATATGTTGGATCCACAAGGGGATATTCAGGAAAAAACTTGACGGTTATGGGAATCGGTCAGAGATTCCTCAAAGATGGGCTCAAAGTGGGTTATTTTAAGCCCTTTGGCCGGTTCCCTATTAAGGTAGAGGATGTGCTGACCGACAAGGACGCGTGGTTTATCTACAGGGCGCTTATGTTGAAAGATCCTGTGGAAACGCTTTGCCCTGTAGTCATGACCCACGACATGATGGTGGAAGGCTGCCGTGGAGAATGCCCTGGACTGGATATGAAGATCCTGGGGGCCTTTGAGGTGGTATCAAAAGGAAAGGATGTGGTACTGATCGGAGGTGCAGGCAAACTTGAGTCGGGAAAGATTTTTGATGTATCAGGCTATGACCTCATCGAAAAGCTCAATACCAAGGTTCTTCTTGTGGATTCCTACGAGAGCGAATTCTATCTCGATGCGGTCCTGGATGCCCATGAGCGCCTCGGGGAACAGCTCATAGGAGTCATTGTGAACAGCGTGCAGGCAGGTTATATTGAGAAAATCGAGGACTTGATCATCCCATTTCTTGAACGAAAAGGGATCCCAGTACTTGGTTCTCTTCCCTACGATGCTGTGCTTGGCTCAGTGATGATTGCAGATATCGTGGAGGCCCTTGCTGGAGATGTGCTTTGCTGCCGCAATAAGCTGGATGGTCTGATTGAGCACTTTTTGATCGGCGGAATGCAGGTGGACCGTGCCCTTGAATACATCAGAAAGGCAAGAAACAACGCGGTGATCGTGGGGGGTGATCGGGCCGATGTTCAGCTTGCTGCAATCGAGGCCTCGACCCAATGCCTCATCTTGACCGGCAATCTCTACCCGAATGAAATCGTGGTCTCCAGGGCTGAAGTGAAAGGTGTACCGATTGTTGTTGTTAGGGACGACACTTATTCGGTAGCAAGGAAGGTGGAAGAGCTCTCGCGTAAACTTCGGCTCAGGGAAAAAGAAAAGGTCCATTGCGGTATTCGCCTGATCGAAGAAAAGGTCAATTTCGAAAAATTGTACAAAGCCTTGGGCATTGGTGTATATGAGGACCAAGCCCCTTAACACTGTCAGGTATCGGCCCGACGCAAAGAACCTCTTTACAGCTGCTCAATAATAAGGCAAAAGAAGAATGAATGACACCTCTTATTGACAAGCGCCAGGTTCTATCGGACATTAAGAAGGCACAACAACTATTTGACCCGCTAAGAGAGCTGTATAAAAGGATTCCAGCCACCACCTGCGACCGGCAGGCTCGCTGCTGTACGCTCATCCCAGAAGTCTCCTATATCGAGCTTCTTCACATGATTAGAGCGCTTGGAAGGCTTCCCCAGGCGGCTGCTATGGCTACCTTGAAGCTGGAAGCACCTGGTCCGTTCAACGGTAGTGAGGCAGACGTAAATACCCTTCTGTCACGCCTATGAAATCACCTCATACCCGTGATCCTTAAGGGCCTTAATAATTGGCTCTACAAGGCATCGTTTGAGGCGAAAGTAGTATATCTTCTTATCGGTTCTATGCGCAGCAATTCCCACACTTATAATTTCGCCACCCTGATCGTGAATAATGCGGGAAACCTTTTCAAATCCGTCTGGTTCCTCACCCACGTTCACATCCAACCGGACACCATTGGTAAGAATCCCCATAATATTGATAAAAGCGTTCAGGAGGTCCGCGACCGTCATGATCCCCACGACTTTATTATCGTCGTCCACAACAGGCATGCCCCCAATCTTCTTTTCATAAATAATCCGAGCAGCTTCCTCAACATCAGTCTCCGGGTCTATGGTTATGGGGTCCTTTATCATCAGGTCTGCTACTGATAGTCCAGTGACCATGGCAGGAAGAAGGCCCTGCTTCATGTCCGCCAGGGTAACCCAACCCAAAAGCTTCTTGGAACGGTCCACTACTGGAAGGTGGCGGATGGAGTTGGTCTGCATTAAGTGAATCGCTTCCTGGACTGAAGTGCGATCTGAAATAGTAACAGGATCTTTGATCATCAAGGACCGGACGCGCATGCGCTTTCTCCTGGTTCCAAAAACTTATTATGCCCAAATACTATAACAAACAAGATTCGTCAAGGACGACAGGCAGGGTCAAGTCGCTCGCGGTTCATACAAACAGAGAGGTTCCTCGGCAAGATAGTCGCCTGTAGCCTCATAGGCCCGGGCACGACACCCCCCACAGACCTTTCGATACTCGCATCTGCCGCACTTGCCTTTTAGGTTGTTGTAGTCTCTGAGGGTCTTGAATATTTCTGATTCGTTCCAAACAATCCCAAAGGGTGTTTCTTTTATGTTGCCACAGTTGAGGTCTAGAAAACCACACGGCTGTACGATGCCAATATGCGATACAAAACAGAACCCTACTCCGCCCAGGCAACCGCGGGTCACTGCATCCAGCCCATGGGTCTTGAATGTGACGCCCTTTCCTTCCTCACGCGCCCTTTCCCTCAAGATACTGTAATAGTGGGGGGCACAGGGGGCCTTTAGCTGCAGCGGGACCTTGTCCTTCTGGTGGTAAAACCAGTCCAAGGTCTCTTCATACTGCTGAGCTGAAATCTCCTGGTCTACAATGTATTTCCCCCGCCCTGTGGGAACCAGCAGAAAGATGTGGTGGGCCACAG
>JAUWXJ010000191.1 GCA_030616425.1 Desulfobacterales bacterium
TGAAGTTCTTTGATACCCTCCTCCACCTCGCCTTTGCCCACAAGAAGTTTGCCCATGGCGTAATGGGCCTTCCAGAGGCTGAAATCTATCTCAATCGCCTTCTGGTAAGCCTTGATCGCCTTCTTACGTCTCCCCTCGATCGCCTCTATATCCCCAGCTAAGAGGTACAACTCTTTTTCTCTAGGATATTGCTCTACGGCTTTGACGAGCGCTTTTAGGACTTCCTTGTATCTCTTTTGAGCAACAAGGACTCTTACCCTGTAAACCTCAGCCGATTCAGGTCTCTTGGCCTCGACCTTTCTTGAAACATCAATAACGCGATTATACATTGCTCTGCTCAGGTACATATTCACAAGAAGGTCTGATGTATCCCTGTAGTAGTGATCGAGAGAAAATACGGTCTCAAACTCGCGCAAGGCTTCATCCTGTTTGTCCAATCTCTGATAGATGCGCCCCAGGATATAGTGGGATTGTGTATGCTCAGGTCTAATCTTAAGGGCATTTCTCAACGCTATAACGGCTGCCTCGTCGTTATCTTCGCCGAGGAAGAGAGCGGCCTGGTCAAGGTACTTATTAAAGCGCTTTTCAGGCGAAAGCAGGCTGTAAACCTTATACCCCGAATAAGAGAGCACTATACCAACCGCCAGAGCAATCAGCCCCCATTTTACAATCTTTTGTCTTGCAGGGACTCTCTCCGCCAACTCCTGTGATGCCACTGTTAATTTTTTAACTGCCCTGCTTCGCCTGATCCGCCAGCGAAACACAAAGATTATCACGAAGTACAGCACAATAGCGGCAACAAATATGCGCTCAGCTATCATCTTATGCCTACCTGCTGATAAAGCACTTCGATCTTGTCAACCATGGCCTTGACGCCGAACGCCTTCGCCATGGTGCGTCCAGAATTGCCGAACCTCTCTCTGAGGGACCGATCTTTGATCAACTCAGTCAGTGCCCGAGCTAGATCTTCTGCATCCCGGGGCATAACAACCAACCCATTTTGACCATGGCTGATGAGGTCGGGAATCCCCCCCACATCCGATCCCACAACAGGCTTTCCTACGGCCATCGCCTCGACCAGGACCCTTCCCATCCCTTCGTTTAGGGAGGGAAGCACAAAAATATCCATTATCGAGAGCATCTCCGGAATATCAGGCCGCCATCCCGTGAATCTGAAATAGCTGGAGAGAGACAATTGCTCGACCTGATCCTCAAGGGCTTTTCGAAGGGACCCGTCTCCGACTATGAGGAACACGACCTGCGAGACCGAGGCCACAATCTTTTGAGCAGCTTCAACCAAGTACTTGTGCCCCTTGATCGATGTCAGACGGCTGATGGTTCCCACAACCACCTGGTTTTCTCCAATCTCTAAAGCCGACCTCACCTTTTCTGAATGGACGCTCGTGGTGCCCATTTTTTCTAAGTCTACCCCGCTGTGGATAGTTATCACCTTTTCTGTTGGTGCCACCTTATAGCGGATATAATCAGCCCCCTCTTTGTCTGTTAGAGCCACAATCCAATCCGTGAACATTGTGGTCAGGCGCTCCACAAGAATGTAGAATCTGGTCCTTATCTTCCCAAAATAACCCCAAAATACGTGACCGTGTGGTGTATGTATAATCTTTGGCACTCCAGCAAAAAAGGCTGCCCACCGCCCCAGCACGCCTGCCTTTGAGGTGTGGGTGTGGACAATATCCGGCCTGAGACGCCTAAAAAGCCTATACAATTTTATACCCGCTATAAGGTCTTGCAAAGGACGGACCTCCCGAACAAGCTCCGGCAGGGTTATGATCTTGACCCCGGCATCTTCAGCAAACTGAAGGTCTCGAGTTACGCTCTCATTTTCAAGGTGGGACATCGCAAACTCTAGGCCAAGTCCTTTGATCAAAACCACGTGATACCGTCGTTTGTCCAGACCCACGACAGTGAGGCGTGTACTCTCGGCCGAGCCCCCTTTGTCGAGACGCGTTATCACATGGCATACTGTTAACTCTTTTCCAGAACCCATAGTCCCAAATTATCGTTATTCGTTATTCGTTATTCAAAAATCGTTATTCATTATGCCGTGTCCGTTTTCCGTGTCCGCAAATCCTCCCCGGACACGTGCATTTGGCATCGTAACACTTTAGCTGTTTGAAAAAGGCGTTTTTTGCGAAGGACATTGAGCAATTTTGGGAGAAGATTCAGGATGAGCCTAGCGTTAAAAATTGCAAACTGTTTGAGGGCGTTAGCCCGAGTTTTTGCAATTTAGCCAGGCGAATCCTGAATCCCAAAATTGGTCACAGGAGTGAGCAAAAGGGCCTTTTTCAAAGAGCGTAAACTGTCACTTGGCATCCAGTTTTCGATTCTCGATTCACGATTATAAAGAATTTCTTACCACAGTTTTTGCACCCAAAAAAGGATATTGAGGGCTAATCCTTGCAAACGTAGAGATATTGCTATATGGAAGTTATGTGCTTTACTCCAATACTCCATCACTCCATCATTCCTTGTGTTGGGTTTGTGAACCACGAAACACGGCCTACATTTTCAATGGCTCGCAGAAACCGTGAGGCCTAATGAAGCCGATTCAAACCGGCATTGAAAAACTTCTGGCCGATCCCCCACCAATACTCCAGGGAAAACGCCTCGGGCTTCTGGTAAACCCGGCTTCGGTTGCGTGCCTGGACGGGGAGCAAAGATTCCAGTCCACCCGCGAGCTCATTGCAAATCACTACCCAGATCAACTCAAGGGGCTCTTTAGCCCACAACACGGATTTTTCGCTGAAAAACAAGCAAACATGGTCCCTTCAGAAGACTTGATCGACCCGCTTCTTAAGATTCCGGTCTTTAGCCTTTATGGCAAAATTAGGATCCCTACCGAGGCCATGCTTGAACCAATAGATGTCCTGATCGTCGATCTCCAAGATGTTGGCACACGCGTCTACACCTTTATCTACACAATGGCCTTATGTTTGCAGGCAGCCCGCGCCTATAACAAGCAGGTACTTGTCCTGGACCGTCCAAACCCTATCGGGGGAAACCGTATTGAAGGAAACTGCTTAAAGCCCGAATATGCATCTTTTGTGGGTATGTATCCTATCCCGATGCGCCATGGTCTCACCATTGGCGAACTCGCCCTTCTCTTCAACGACCACTTTGGTATCGGCTGCGAACTTAGCGTCATATCCATGGCAGGATGGAAACGTGACATGCTCTATCACGACACCGGGCTACCTTGGATACCCCCCTCCCCCAACCTGCCCACCCCTGCCTCTGCATTAGTCTATCCTGGCCAAGTCCTTTGGGAAGGAACCAATATATCTGAAGGACGGGGGACGACCCAGCCGTTTGAGATCCTTGGCGCCCCTTTCATTGATACAGCTCGCCTCGAAGCACGGATACCCAGAGATAAACTTGCTGGAATTTACCTTCGCCCCCTTACCTTTGAACCTGTGTCAGATAAGTGGGAAAAGAAATTATGCCACGGTTTTCAGCTTCATATTATCGATTCCACGATCTACCGGCCGTACAGAACGACCCTTTCTCTGCTTCAGGCAGTGGTTTCTGTCTATCCAGATGCCTTTGAGTGGAGGTCACCCCCGTATGAATATGAATTTAAGAAACTCCCCTTTGACCTTATTACAGGAGACCCTTCGGTTCGAAAGGCTGTGGAAGACCTCGACCCTCTGGAGGATCTGGAACAGTCATGGGCCGAGGGACTGAAATGCTTTGACGAAATCCGCAGGCCTTATCTGCTCTACGAATAAACGACCACCCGCACAGCGGGTGGTTTTGTTTTTCCCGCAAAGCGGGAGAAACAAAAAGGAACGTCAGTTCCATCGATTAAGTTTGCTCCCCGTGCAAAGCACGGGGTTTCATTGCAAACAATGACTTTAGGTGGTGTGAAGCCTCCCCGCCCTGAAGGGCGGGGCTTCCCGGTAAGGAAGATAAGTGTTTTTGTATAGCTCCCCTTGACCCCGCCCTGAAGGACGGGGCTTGCGGGGAGCGAGCCGGCCAGTGGCCCTTTGTTCCACCAGAGGCGGATCATATGAAAGATAAACGTAGCTGGAAACGGATGATGTTCAAGGGAAACAAGGTATGGCTTCATGTAGATAA